>NZ_QJRK01000045.1:0-56467 GCF_003205245.1 Pseudomonas sp. MB-090624
ATGCGCAAGTACCTGACAGGCATCTGGGCGTGCATGAGCGGAGATGAGCCATTTGATACGGCCAAGCTTTTCAGCTCTGAACACCTCAGAAAAGCTTGACCGCCAACAGAGTATCTACGTTTGTTTCAGGCCAGTGAGGCCTGTGAGAGGCGCGCGCGACCGCCTGGTTCATACGACGCGATATCGAGGCATGCGCCAAGGCGTTCGCGCGCAAATCCCCCAGGCATAATTGGCCCGAAACAAACGTAGGAGCGAGCGCAGCTCGCGATGCGCCGCGCGGGCGGCGCTCGGTCTGATAGACGCTGCAAAAACCAAGGCGTACACGTTAGAATGCCCAACTGCCTCCACCCCTCGGACCCTGCCCCTTGCTCACCGAACCTCGCCGCCGCGCCTTCCTTTCCGCCATGCAAGTGGTGCACTGGCTGCCGCGCGCCGAACTGCCGTTCGCTGCGCCGTCGCGCCCCGAGTTGCTGCTACCGGTGGCCCCGGTCGAGGACCTCGACTTCGATGTGCTGCCGCCAGCCCCTGGCAACGAAAAGCCAATCGCACCCCAGGCGCGCTCCGCCGAGCGGCCCAAAATCGAGATCCCGCGGCCCGGCAGCGGGCCCAAGCCGGCGGTCAAGGCGGTCGAGGCCGAGGCGCAACCCGCACCAGCAAGGCCGGCGCCGGTGCCACCGCCACGTTTCGCGCTGCAGTTGCTGCGCGCCGGCAGTTGCCTGCTGCTGGTCGAACTGGCCACCGGCCAGCCGTTCCAGAGCCGCGACCCTTCCTACCTGCTGCTCAAGGACATGCTGCGCGCCGCCGGGCTACCCGATGCACCGCAGATCATCGGCGAGCCGGTGCGCTGGCCGTTGCTGGTACGCGGCAACATGGACCAGGGCCCGGAGGCGGCACGTGATTTTGTCCAGGGCTTTGTCCAGGCGCGCCTGGAAGACGCGCCGTGCACCTGCCTCTGGCTGGTGGGCCTGCCAGCGGTGCGCTTTGCCGCCAACGCCGACGCCCAGGCCTATTACCAAACCCTGAAGCTCGACGGCCTGGGCGATGCCTGGGTCTTGCCGGGCCTTGAACTGTTGATGGACGAGCCGCAGCGCAAGGCGGACGTCTGGAAAGCCATGCGCCAGCTGATGGCGCGCTGGAAGAGCGTTGAATGAGTGACTCGATCAGTTTTCGCCCGATGACCGAGGCGGATCTGGATGCCGTACTTAAGATCGAATATGCCGCGTTCAGCCACCCCTGGACCCGCGGGATTTTCCAGGATGCGCTCAAATCCTACGAAGTCTGGCTGATGTTCGATGGCGAGCAGCAAGTGGGCCACGGGGTGATCAACGTGATCATCGACGAAGCGCACCTGCTCAACATTACCGTCAAACCCGAGAACCAAGGCTGCGGCCTGGGCCTGCGCCTGCTGGAGCACCTGATGGCCCGTGCCTACCAGCTCAATGGCCGCGAATGCTTCCTGGAAGTGCGCGCCAGCAACCAGTCGGCCTACCGCTTGTACGAGCGCTATGGCTTCAACGAAATCGGCCGTCGCCGTGACTATTACCCAGTGGCGGGTGGCCGTGAAGATGCCCTGGTGATGGCTTGTACCCTGCTTGAAGACTGACCCTGCGTGCTGCCTGGTTAACATCGCCTAGCGCGGCTGCCCCGGCACCGGTGGTGCTGGGGCGTCAGGCTGCAACAAGCCCAAATGAGCCAGACATGCGTGGCACTCTTCCATGACCCAGCCTGTGAAGCGCTGGCGCTTGCCACCATCGTTCAGCGGCTGGGGGCTGAGCAGGTGGTAGGCCGAGCCATCGCGGATAAACCCGAACGGCGCCTGCAACTGCCCGCTGTCGAGTTCGTCGCGCACCATCAAGGCAGAGGCCATGGCCACGCCCAAACCGGCGCTGGCAGCCTGGATCGACAGATAGAAATGCTCGTAGTCGCTGCGTTCGCAGTGCCGCGCCCGTTGGCCGCTGAGGCGCAGCCAAGTGGGCCAGGCAGCGGGGCGAGTGGTGCTGTGCAGCAGGCGTTGGCCGTCGAGCCGGAACCCGGCGCTGGGGCGGCACACCGGGCCGACCCACTCATCGCAGACCTTCTGGTTGAACAACTGGTTACCCCAATGGAAGTCGTCACGGCGGATGGCCAGGTCGACGCCGCCGCGGGCGAAGTCCAGCGGACCGCCAGCGGCTACCAGGTGCAACTGCAGGTCGGGGTGGGCTGCATGGAAACGCGGCAGCCGCGGGATCAGCCAGCGCATGGCGATGGTCGGTTCGCAGGACAGCACCAGCACATTGTCGCGGGCCTGGTGTTGCAAGCGCTGCACGGCGCCTTCCAGTTGTTCGAAGATCGCCTGGGTGGTGCCGTGCAGCGCGCGGCCGGCGGCGGTGAGAAAAATGGCCCGGTTGCGGCGCTCGAACAGTTCTACGCCAAGGCTTTCTTCGAGCAAGCGCACTTGCCGGCTGACGGCGCCGTGGGTGACGTGCAGGTGTTCGGCGGCGCGCACGAAGCTTTCGCTTTGGGCGGCGATGTCGAAGTAGCGGAAGGCGTTGAGTGGGGGCAGTTTCATGGCAGCTCTCCAAGCCGGCACTGCAGCGTTGGCCAGCCTGCACAATCACACGCTGGCTGGAGCAGGCGCTAGCTATCTGTGACTGAAACTATCAGATTTGCACCACGATAAATCGATTTTTCCTGCGCCGTAAGCTCCCGATAATCCTCGGTCTGTGCATTTTCATCGCCTATCGAGAGCTATCCCCATGACCGAACTCGTCGCCGTCGCCGTATTCACCCTGCTTGCCGTCATCAGCCCCGGTGCCGACTTCGCCATGGTGACCCGCAGCAGTTATGCACAAGGCCGCAAGGCCGGGCTGGCTGCCGCAGTGGGGATCGCCTTGGGGGTCCAGGTGCACGTGCTATACACGGTACTAGGCATTGCCGTGATCATCAGCCAGAGCCCGATGCTGTTCCTGGCCATGAAGGTGGTGGGCGCCGGGTATCTGATCTACCTGGGGTACAAGTCGGTCACCAATACCCGGCGCATCAGCCTTGAGGGTGGGGCGCCTAACAGTGCCTCGGTGCTGCAAGCCCTGCGCACGGGGTTTTTGACCAACGCACTGAACCCCAAGACCATGTTGTTCGTGGTCAGTGCCTACACCCAGGTCGTGCAACCGGGCAGCTCGTTGCAGCTGGCATTTGCCTATGGTGCATTCATGTCGTTCGCGCACTGGCTGTGGTTCAGCCTGGTCGCGGTGTTTTTTTCCAGCACTGCCTTGCGCAAGGCCATGATCGACCGCCAAGTGCTGGTGGACCGGGTGATCGGCCTGGCGCTGATCGGGCTCGGGTTGACCGTGGCAGTGAGCGGCATCCGCTGACGCCCAGGGGGCAAGAGGGGGTAGCAGCCCCGGGCTGCTTTCGATGCGGCAGTTCTCGCAGGCAAAGAAAAAGGGCTTACCTTGCGGTAAGCCCTTTGTCTTGTTTGGTGGCTACACAGGGACTTGAACCCCGGACCCCAGCATTATGAATGCTATGCTCTAACCAACTGAGCTATGTAGCCGATGGCGCGCATTATTCTCTTGAACGCCCCCCCTGTCAACACTCATTTCAAAAAAAATTTGCACGCTTTCAAAAACTTAGCGGCCAGGGCCGGTTCTAGCGCACCACAAGCCAGTGCCCGAGCACGCCTTGTAGCTGCAGATGCTGGGCGGCGGCCAGGGATTGCAGGGTTTCCCCGGCGCGGTCGAGGTTGAAATCGCCGCTTACACGGCGATGGGCCAGTTGTTCATCCATAAGCCATACCCGCTGGCCCTGGTAGCTGGCCAGGCGCTCCAGCACCTGCCCCAGCGGCATGTCGCTGGCCTTCAGGTAGCCGCTGCGCCAACTGTCTACGGTTTTCAGGTCCGCTGGGCGTACCGCGCCGATGCGCGTGTCATCGAAGGTTACCCGTTCACCTGTCGAGACCAGGCGCTGCTCACCCCCCTGCACGACCATGGCCTTGCCACTGATGACCACCAGCTCGTCATGGTTGGCATGGCGGGTGACTTGCAGGCGGGTGCCGAACACCTGGATGCGTGCGTTACCCACTGCCACCTCCAGGGCGC
The DNA here is from genome assembly GCF_003205245.1 of Pseudomonas sp. MB-090624. Classification (NCBI taxonomy): domain Bacteria; kingdom Pseudomonadati; phylum Pseudomonadota; class Gammaproteobacteria; order Pseudomonadales; family Pseudomonadaceae; genus Pseudomonas; species Pseudomonas sp. MB-090624. The sequence goes on from NZ_QJRK01000045.1 coordinate 4,077, forward strand.
GCCCATCGAGCGCCACCTGCAGGTACACCTGGCCCTGTACCAGATGCAGCTGGCGGGTACGGCCGCGCAGGTCCACGTTCATCGCACTGGCGCTGTCCAGGCTCAAGGTCGTGCCATCGGCCAGGCGCGTGCTGCGCCGCTCGCCCACATCGGTGTGCAGCTCGCTGGCCAGGCGCTGCATCCACGGCCAGTAAAGGTAGGTAGCGGCGGCCAGGCCCAAGAGAAAGAACAGCGCCACCCATTTGCCCAGGTGACTGCGGCGCTCGCTTGGCGGCCGTGGGCGAGGGCGGGCGGGTGAGGGCTGCACCTGCTGCCAGAAACGCTCCAGCTCGGCATAGGCCTGGGCGTTTTCCGCGGCTTGGCACCAGGCCGCGAAGGCCTGGCGCTGGGCGTCGTCACAGTTGGGGTGGCGCAGCGCCGAGAACCACTCGAGCGCTTCCTGCTCGGGGTCGGGTTGCAGCTGTTTGGCGGGCAACGGGCTCATGGGTACGGTCTGCTCGCGAGAGGGGCCCGTGGGCCCAACGATGACAGGGGAAGTAGACAGGGATGCTAATTATATTGAGAACCATTTTCAAGAACGTCACGACGGAGGGAAAAAAAGGTAGCTAAGTATCTATTTGTTTCCCGATAATCGGATCCCAAACCTGAGGACGGAGATTTAGGCAAATGGCCACCAGTAGCGCCTCCACCGCATCCAGCCAGGCACCGGCCAACCAGGCCACGCCGCTGGTGATGCGTATCATCGGTTTCTGCGCGCTGGCGCACCTGATCAACGACCTGATCCAGTCGGTACTGCCGGCGATCTACCCGATGCTCAAGGCCAATTACAACCTGAGCTTCGCCCAGATCGGCATGATCACACTGACGTTCCAGATCACCGCCTCGCTGTTGCAGCCCTGGGTCGGCTTTTTCACCGACCGTCGGCCGGCACCGAACCTGCTGCCGCTGGGCACCTTGTGCACCCTGGTGGGGATCGTGATGCTGGCCTTCGTCGGCAGCTTCCCGATGATCCTGCTGGCGTCTGCACTGGTGGGCATCGGTTCCTCCACGTTCCACCCCGAAACTTCGCGTATCGCGCGGCTGGCCTCCGGCGGGCGCTTCGGCCTGGCCCAGTCAACTTTCCAGGTGGGGGGCAACACCGGTTCGGCGCTGGGCCCCTTGCTGGCGGCGGCCATCGTCATTCCGTTCGGCCAGACCCACGTCGCCTGGTTCGGCCTGGCGGCGTTGTTCTTCCTTGGCGTAACCCTGATGCTGCGTGGCTGGTACAAGGAACACCTCAACCAGGCCAAAGCACGCAAGGCGGTGCAGGCCACCCATGGCATCTCCCGCCAGCGGGTGATCGTGGCGCTGATCGTGTTGGGCTTGCTGGTGTTCTCCAAGTACTTCTACATGGCCAGCTTCACCAGCTACTTCACCTTCTACCTGATCGAGAAATTCGCGGTATCGGTAGCCAGCTCGCAGTTGCACCTGTTCCTGTTCCTCGGGGCCGTGGCGGCGGGGACCTTCTTCGGTGGGCCGATCGGTGACCGTATCGGTCGCAAGGCGGTGATCTGGTTCTCGATCCTGGGCGTGACCCCGTTCACCCTGGCGCTGCCCTATGCCGATCTGTTCTGGACCACGGTACTGAGCGTGGTGATCGGCTTCATTCTGGCTTCGGCGTTTTCCGCCATCGTGGTGTATGCGCAGGAGCTCGTGCCGGGCAGCGTGGGCATGATTGCCGGCATCTTCTTCGGCTTGATGTTCGGCTTTGGCGGCATCGGTGCGGCGCTGCTGGGGTACGTGGCAGACTTGCGGGGCATCGAATACGTCTATGGCGTCTGTTCGTTCCTGCCGCTGTTCGGATTGCTGGCGGTGTTCCTGCCCAATACGGGCAAGCGCTGATTTCGTCGGGGCCGCTGCATGCGGCGGCCCCTGCCGATTGACGGCCGGACTGTCCTTGGCCTAGAGTGCCGCCACTTTCCCCTCCCACCTGCGTAGTAGCCAAGCAATGCGCCGTACCCCGTCACTGCCCAGCGCCCGCCAGCCTGCCCTTCAGGGCTTGCGCCATGCGTGGCCGAGCGACACGGTACTCAAGCGCCGACGCAGCGTGCTGTTTGCCTTCACCTTCTCGCCACACTTCGCCTGACCTGATCTGCGCGTTCGCGCCGCTGGCCACTTTGGCCTGCGCGCCTGTGTCTGCACGTTTTTCCGGTTTGCAAGGAGTGGTACATGAACATGCGTTTGCTGGCGGGCTTGTTGTTCGCCGTTTCGGTCGTGGGTTTCAGCCTGGGGGCGAGCCTGCCCCTGGTTTCGTTGCGCCTGCATGAAGCAGGGGCGGGCACCCTGGAAATCGGCATCATCTCGGCTATTCCTGCTGCCGGCATGATGCTTTCGGCATTCCTGGTCGATGCCTGCTGCCGCCACCTCACCCGGCGCACCATCTACCTGCTGTGTTTCAGCCTGTGCACACTCAGCATCGCCCTGCTCGAAGCGGCCTTTGGCTCGCTGTGGCTACTGGCGCTGCTGCGCCTTGGCCTGGGGCTGGGCATGGGTATCGCCATCATTCTGGGCGAGTCGTGGGTCAACGAACTGTGCCCGGAGCACAACCGCGGCAAGATCATGGCCCTGTATGCCACCAGCTTTACCGGGTTCCAGGTGCTCGGCCCGGCCATGCTGGCAGTACTGGGGGCGGACAGCCCATGGATCACTGGCGTGGTCACCGTTGGCTATGGCCTGGCCTTGCTGTGCATCGTGCTGACGGTGCCCAATGACCATGTGGCGCACGAAGAAGGCGAGAAAAGCTTTGGCCTGGCGGGGTTCTTCCGGGTGGCGCCGGCGTTGTGCATGGCGGTGCTGTTCTTCTCGTTCTTCGACGCCGTGGTGCTGTCGTTGCTGCCGGTATACGCCAGCAGCCATGGCTTCGCCGTGGGTGTGGCGGCGTTGATGGTGACGGTGGTGTTTGCCGGCGACATGTTGTTCCAGCTGCCGCTTGGCTGGCTGGCCGATCGGGTCGAGCGCACCGGGCTGCACCTGGTGTGCGGGCTGGTGGCGATGTCGATCGGTATAGGTTTGCCCTGGTTGCTGGACCTGACGTGGCTGTTGTGGCCGTTGCTGGTGGTGCTGGGGGCGGTGGCCGGGGGGATCTATACCTTGGCGTTGGTGCTGATCGGCCAGCGCTTCAAGGGCCAGGACCTGGTCACCGCCAATGCCAGCGTGGGCCTGCTGTGGGGCGTAGGCAGCCTGGTAGGGCCGTTGGTCAGTGGCGCGGCGATGGGCGTGGCGCCGCATGGCCTGCCAATGGCGCTGGCGCTGATGGCCGGGCTGTTCGTGTGCTTTGCCCGGCAGTCGTTTCGGGCTGCGGGCCGCCTGCGCGCGTTGGCGGACTGACGGCTTCGGGGTTGCTTCGGTCATGAATGGCCGCGTTGCGGCCCATCGCGATACAAGGCCGCGCCCGCACGCGTCAGGCGGCTGCGATGCTGACCCAATACCGGGTATGGTACTCGACCCGCACCGGCAGGCTACGGCTGAGCAGGTGCAGGATGGCGCCGGTGTCGCTCAACTGAAAGGTGCCAGACACCACCAGGCTGGCCACTTCCGGCGCACAGCGCAGCAGGCCCGGGCGATAACGGCCCAGTTCGGCGACAAACTCGCCAAGCGGCATCTGCTGCACGCTGAGTACGCCGTCAGTCCAGCCCCACGGGTCACTGTGCAACGTTACGGCCTGGACACGGCCGTCGCGCCACACCTGCAAGGTCTCGCCCGGCTGCACTTGCCTGCGCAGTGCCGAGGCGGGGAACAGCGTGACCTGGCCACGGCGCACCGCCAGCAGCAGGCCCTGGCGGTTTTCACGCAGCAGCAACTGGCCGTCCAGGGTGACCAGCCGCCCAACCGGCGTTTCGATCAGGAACGGCCGGTGGTCGTTGGCGTTGCTCTCCAGGCTCACTTCACCGCGTAGCAGCGCCAGCTGGCGCTGTTCAACGCTGTAGTCCAGGTCGATGGCGCTGGCAGTGTTCAACTGGATACGGCTGCCGTCGCGCCCCTGCACCTGGCGACGCTCGCCGACGGCGGTGCTGTTGTCGGCCAGCAGCTCAGGTAAACCCAGTGGTTCACGCGCCGCCAGGCCCAGGCTGCCGCCGACGGCCAGCAGCGCCAGCAGCTTGAGGTGGTTGCGTCGGCTGCCACGCTGCTGCTGGCTGCCTTCCAAGGTGCGCCGGCTCAGGTCCTTGGGCAGCCCTGCCAGTTCGTCGCTGAGCAGGCTTACGCGCTGCCAGGCCAGTGGGTGATGCGGGTGGTTGGCCAGCCATTGCTCAAACTGTTGCCGGGTACGCGGGCAGGGGCTGTCGAAGCGCAGCTTCACCAGCCAGTCGATGGCCTGGTCAACCTGGGCTTGAGTGGGGGTGGCATCAGGCATCGGCGTAGCGCAACCGGTAGCAGACACCCAGGGCGCTGGCCAGGTCGCGCTCGATGGTCGCGCGCGACACGTGCAGCTGCCGGGCGATCTGGACAATGCTCAAACCGTCCAGCTGGGCCAGCAGGAAGGCCTGGCGCGCCCGCGGTTTGAGCTGATGCAGGGCGCGGTCCAGGCGCGCCAGGGCATCGAGGATGAGTAACCGGGCCTCTTCGCTGGGCACTTCGGTTTCTGGCACCTGGGCCAGGCTCTGCTGGTAGGCCCGCTCCAGTGCGCGTCGGCGGAACTGGTCGATCATCAAGCCGCGGGCAATGCTGCTCAGGTAGGCGCGCGGTTCTTTCAACGGCGATGCCTGGCGCGCGCGCAATACCCGCACGAAGGTATCCTGGGCCAGATCGGCCGCATGTTCACTGCACCCCACGCGGCTGCGCAGCCAGCCACGCAGCCAGGCATGGTGGGACTGGTAGAGCAGAGCGACCTCGGCCGGTTTGAGCGTGTCGTTGATCTGCATCGTTGCCAAGGCCGGTCCCATGAGGTGTGCGAATGTGAACAGTTCTCAATTCTATGCGCGGAGGATGGCGCGGGGCAATGGTGGGCCAGGAATTAGCCGCGCAAGAACCGGCGTTCCCCCGATGAACGGCTGCGCTAAGCTGCACCTGCACTCGACTTGATGGAGCCGCCATGATTCTGGCCGACCTTTCCCCTGCGGCTTACCGCCAAGCCGGCGAATACCTGGCGGCGCTCGACCCTGACTGGGCGCGGCATGTCGCCGCGACCGGGCCATGCCTGCACCAGGCCACCCCTGGCCGCGAACCTTACGAGGCACTGGTGCGCGCGATTGCCTACCAGCAGCTGCATGCCCGGGCGGCCGAGGCTATCCTGGGCCGGTTGCTGGCGTTGTTCCCGCAGCATGCGTTTCCGCCGCCCGAGCAGTTACTGGCCGCAAGCCCGCAAACCCTGCGCGCCTGCGGTTTTTCGGCGAGCAAGCTGGCGACTATCCAGGGCATTGCCCAAGCCAGGCTGGACGGCCTGGTGCCGACCCGCGAAGCAGCACTGGCCATGAGTGACGACGCTCTGATCGAACGCCTGGTAGCGCTGCGCGGGGTAGGGCGGTGGACGGTGGAAATGCTGCTGATCTATAGCCTGGAGCGGTCGGATATCCTGCCCGTCGACGATTTTGGCGTGCGCGAGGGGTATCGCCGCCTCAAGGGCCTGGACAAGGCGCCGACCCCGGCGCAGATGCGTTCGCTGGGCGGCGCCTGGCGGCCATACCGAACCGTGGCGGCCTGGTACCTGTGGCGCGCCTGAGGTTTTTACACCGCCAAGGCCGGAGCCGGCCGCACGAGTCTGGAAGCATACCCAATGACCGCCTACACCACCCCCGACCAACGCTGGCAAGCCGTCGAAGCCCGCGACCCCGCTGCGGTCGGGCACTTCGTCTATGCCGTGCGCACCACCGGCATCTATTGCCACCCGAACTGCAAGTCGCGGCTGGCCAAGCGCGGCAACGTCGAGTTCTTCAATACCCCTGCGTTAGCCGAGGCCGCTGGCTATCGTGCGTGCAAGCGCTGCACCGCTGGCGCCAAGCCCAGTGCGGCGCGCCATAGCCAGCTAGTCATCCGCGCCTGCCGCCTGATCGAAGCCAGCGACCCCAGCCCCAGCCTCGACCAGCTCGCTGCGCAACTGGCCGTCAGCCCGTACCACCTGCACCGGCTGTTCAAAGCCGAAACCGGCGTTACCCCCAAGGCCTACGCCAGCGCTTTTCGCGCCCGGCGCCTGCGCGCACACCTGGAAGATGCTCGGTGCTCGGTCACCGATGCCATCTACGACGCCGGCTACACCTCCAACAGCCACTTCTATGCCAGCGCCGACCAGCGCCTGGGCATGCGCCCCCGGCAGTACCGCGCCGGGGGCGCAGGGGCCACCATTCATTTTGCCCTCGGCCAGTGCTACTTGGGCGCCATCCTGGTGGCCCAAAGCGACAAAGGCATTTGCGCGATTCTGCTGGGCGACGACCCTGAAACCCTGCTGCATGAACTTCAGGATCAGTTCCCCAAGGCCCGGTTGATCGGCGGTGACCGCGGTTATGAGCAACTGGTTGCCGAGGTGGTGGGGTTCGTCGAGGCCCCGGCGCTGGGCCTCGGCCTGCCGCTGGATGTACAAGGCACAGCGTTCCAGGAGCGCGTGTGGCAAGCCCTGCGCGAGGTGCCGGCTGGCAGCCGCATCAGCTACAGCGACCTTGCCGAACGCATTGGCGCGCCCAAGGCGGTGCGGGCGGTAGCCCTGGCGTGTGCGGCCAATCGCATCGCCGTGGCCATCCCCTGCCACCGCGTGGTGCGCCGCGATGGCGACATCAGCGGCTACCGTTGGGGCGTGGCGCGCAAGCAGCAACTGCTGACGCGGGAAACGGCACTCTCCTGATGCCTTGAAGCCGCGTAGAATCCCCCGCCAAATCGGATTGTAAAGAGGAATATTCGATGAGGCGTCTGAGCCTTGTTCGTTTTTGCCCTGGCCTGATGGCCATGCTGGCGCTGCTGCTGGTGCTCACCGGCCCGGTCGCGGCGGCCCCCGCCACGCCGTTGTCCAACCCGGCCAACGCCGCAGCCCCGGCAGTGGATGAAAACGCCAGTATCGAGCAGTTGAGCGATAGCCTGGACCAGATTCGCCAAGGCGTCAGCAGTAACGCCAACGACGACCTGCTGTCGCAGTTGCGGCTGGCGGCCATGCAGGTTCAGCGCCAGGCTGATGCCTTGAGTGCGCAGCGCACCACCGATGTGGAAAAGCTCGACGACAAGCTCAAGGTGGTTGGCCCGGCCCAGCCTGACGAGCCTGCGGCCCTGACCCAGCAGCGCAAGGCCCTGGAGGCCGAGAAAAAGGCCCTGGTCGCCCAGCAGGACCAGGCCACCAAGCTGACTCAGTCGGCCCGCGACCTGTCCACGCAAATCGTCAACTTGCGCCGCAGCCAGTTCAACTCGCAGATCACCAGCCGCGCCGCCTCGCCGTTGAGCCCGGCATTCTGGCAGAGCATCATCCGCCCCACCCAGGATGACGTGGCGCGCCTGCGCGACCTGCGGGGCGAAGCAGCCGTTGCCATTGGCAGCGCGTTCAGCCCCGAACACCGCTGGCCGTTCATGGCCAGCCTGGTAGCGGCCATCCTGGTCTGGACCTTGGTACGCCTGTGGATAGAGCGGCTATTGGCCCGTGCCATGGTCCGCTGGTTGCCCGAAGGCCGGCTGCGCCGCAGTGCCCTGGCGCTGGGGGTCAGCCTGGCAACCCTGGGCACCATCGCCGGCTCGGTTTCCCTGCTGCGCTGGGGGTTGGAGAGCAATGCCGAACTGGGCAGCGATATCGCCAGCCTGGTCAACCACATCCTGGCGCTGGTGGTGTTCAGCGCGTTCATCGCGGGCCTGGGCCGTGCCATGCTGATGCTGCAGCGCCCGTCCTGGCGCCTGCCGGCCATTCACGACGAAGTGGCCAGCGCGCTGGGCTGGTTCCCCAAGGTGCTGGCCCTGGCACTGATGGTCATGATGACCATGGAGCGCATCAACACCGTGATCGGTGCCAGCCTGGCGCTGACCGTGGCGGTGAACGGCCTGACCGCGCTGGTAGTGGCGATGATCTTCGCTGGCGCGTTGCAGCGCTACCGCCGCACCCTGCGCAAGCATGAGCTGGAACGCCCCACCGGCCTGGGCGGGTTGATCCCGTTCGTGATGGTCATCTGGCTGGGGGTTATCATGCTGGCCATGGTGACCGGGTACCTGACCCTTGCCTACTTCCTTACGGCCAAGTTGCTGTGGGTCAGCCTGGTGATCACGTGCGCCTACCTGTTGACCAGCTTCTTCGGCGACCTGTGCGAAACCCTGCTGTCGCCACGCCAACCCGGCGGCCTGGCACTGGCGTCGACCCTGGGGCTGGCGCCACGTCACCAGGCCCAGGCCAGCACCATCCTGGCCGGTATCGGCCGCACCGTAGTGCTGTTCCTGGCGCTGCTGCTGGCGTTGATGCCGTCGGGCACCAGCCCCAGCGAACTGCTGCTCAGCCTGGGCGACTGGGACGGTACCGGTGGCAAATTGCTGGGCAACCTGAACATCGTGCCGCAGGACATTCTGCTGGCGATGGCGATTCTGCTCGGCGGCTTGTTCGCCATCCGGGTGGTCAAGCGCTGGCTCAGCGAACGGCTGTTGCCGGAAACCGACATGGATGCCGGCATGCGCGCCTCGCTGGTCACCCTGGTGGGCTACCTCGGGTTCATTTTCCTGGCCATGCTGGTGATGTCGACCCTGCGCATCAACCTGACCAGCCTGACCTGGGTGGTCAGTGCCTTGTCGGTCGGTATCGGTTTTGGCCTGCAGCAGATCGTGCAGAACTTCATCTCGGGCCTGATCCTGCTCACCGAACGCCCGGTGAAGGTCGGCGATTGGGTCAGCCTGGCCGGCGTCGAGGGCGACATCCGCCGCATCAACGTGCGCGCTACCGAAATCCAGATGTCCGACCGTTCCACGGTGATCGTACCCAACTCGCAGTTCATCTCGCAGAACGTGCGCAACGTGACCATGGGCAACGCCCTGGGGGTGGTCGGCATCACCTTGACCCTGCCGCTGGATACGGATGCCAACCGTGTACGTGAGTTGCTGCTGGCGGCCTACCATGAACACGAGGCGATTCTGGACGCGCCCGCCAGCTCGGTGTCGTTCAAGGACCTGACCAGCAATGGCATGGTGATCGCGGTCAGTGGCTATGTGGCCGGGCCGCGCCAGGTGTCGGGTACCCGCAGTGACCTGCTGTTCACCATCCTTGGACGGCTGCGTGACGAGGGTATCGCCTTGTCTTCGCCGCAGAGCATGGTGCTGGTACAGGAAGCTGCGCGCCCGGCTGACGAAGCGCCGTGATGCGTTTCATGCCAGTGGCACGCGACTAGATGAATGGCAGAAGCTGTCGAAAGGGGCCGCTAAACGGCCCCGCACAGTCACCCCAGGCACTGTGTCACATGCTTGACCGACTGGTAGCCCGACAAGCCCCAAGGTCCCAGCTCACGGCCTATACCGCTGCCCTTGGTGCCACCCCATGAGGTCTCGACGAACACCGCCTGCACCGAGTTGATCCACACATGGCCCACCTCCAGCGCATCGGCCACCCGCTCGGCGCGCGCCAGGTCTGTGGTGCACACTGTCGCCACCAGGCCGAAGCGGCTGTCGTTGGCCTCGGCAATCGCCTGCTGTTCGCTGGCGAAGCGCCGTGCGCACAATACCGGACCAAAGATTTCTTCGTTCCACAGGCGGCTGTCTTCAGGCACATCGGCATACAGGGTAGGGCTGACGAACCAGCCGCCACGGTCCAGCACTTTGCCGCCGACCAGGCACTGCAAGCCTTCCTCCCGCGCCGTGGCAAAGTAGCCGGCCACTTTCAGCCACTGGGCCTGGCTGGTCAGTGGGCCCATGTCGGCTTCTTCGCTCAGCGGGCTGCCCACCCGCAGGTTTTCCAGCGCTGCCTGCAGGCGTGGCAGCAGGGCGTCGGCGATGCCGTTCTGTACCAGCAGGCGTGATGTGGCCGAGCACATCTGGCCCGCGTTCCAGCAGATGCCGGCAACGATCCATTGCACCGCCGCGTCGACGTCGCAGTCATCGAACACCAGGATCGCCGACTTGCCGCCCAACTCCAGCGTGACCGGCCGGCATTGCGCCGCTGCGCTGCGCATCACCTGGCTGCCAACGTTATTGCTGCCTGTGAACGACAGTTTGTCCAGGCCGTTGTGGTTGCTCAGCGCTGCACCCGTCTCGGCTTTGCCATTGACGATATTCAGCACCCCGGCCGGCAGGCCCAGGGTGTCGGCGATCTGGCCGTAGGCGAGTTCGCACAGTGGGGTTACTTCCGAGGGCTTGAGCACCACGGTGCAGCCAGCGGCCAGGGCCGGGGCAAGCTTCCAGGCGCTGGTCACCAGTGGGAAGTTCCAGGGTACGATCAGGCCGACCACGCCCACCGGCTCCAGGCGGGTGCGGGCGGTGAAGCCGGGTGCAGCCAGCGGTACGTCGCGGTTTTGCCCAGGCAGTTGTTCAGCCAGTTCGGCGTAATAGCCGAAGGTCGCGATGGCGTCGTCCAGGTCGACTTCTGCCTCGTGGCGCGGCTTGCCGTTGTTGCGCATCTGCAGGGCGACCAGCGCTTCGCGGCGTTGCCCAAGCTGTTCGGCGAAGCCGCGCAGATACGCTGCGCGCTCACTGGCGCTGGTGCATTTCCAGGCGGGCAGGGCTGCACGTGCGGCGGCCACGGCCTGGTCGACCTGCTCGGCACTGGCAGCCATCAGTTCGGCAAACGGTTGGCCCAGCGCAGGGTCGTTGACGCTGATGCAGTCGCTGCCCTGGCCGTCGACCCAGCGGCCGGCAATGTAGTGGGAAGTGGTCATGGTGGTTTCCAGTCAGGCCATTTCGGCAGTGGTTACAGGCGTGTGCGCAGCCTGTTTGCAACGCACCCAGCGTGGGCCCTGCGGGCCATACACGCCGGCAGGTTCGGGGAAAAGGCTGAGCAGCAGCAGGTACAGCACCCCGGCCAACCCCAGGGTGACCGGCAGGCTCAGGTCAATGCCACCGGCCAGGTCGCCCAACGGTCCGACGAATTGCCCCGGCAGGTTCACGAAGCACAGGCCGACCACTGCGCTGGGGACCCAAGCGCCCATGCCGCGCCAGTTCCAGCCGTGCAGGAACCAGTAGTGGCCACCCCGCTGGCCGCGGGTGAATACCTGCAGGTCATCGGCGTGGTAGAAACCACGGCGGGTGACCAGGCCGAGGATCATGATCACCATCCACGGGCTGGTGCAGGTGATGATCAGCACGGCGAAGGTCGACACGCTCTGCACCAGGTTGAAGGTAAAGCGGCCGATGAAAATGAAACCGATCGCCAGCACCCCGATCAGCAGCGTGGCGCCGGCACGGCTGAGCAGGCGCGGGAACACGCTGGACATGTCCAGGCCTGTGCCATACAACGCCGTGGTGCCGGTGGACATACCGCCGATCACCGCAATCAGGCACACCGGCAGGAAGAACCAGCTGGGGGCGACTGCCAGCAGCCCGCCGACATAGTTGTTGGCGGCAATGTAGTCCGGTGCCTGGGTAGCCACCAGGGTGGCGGTGCACAGGCCGAACAGGAATGGAATCAGCGTGGCACCCTGGGCCGCTATCACCGCCAGCACGATGCGCGCCTTGGGGGTTTCGCGTGGAATGTAGCGCGACCAGTCACCGAGGAAGGCGCCGAATGACACCGGGTTGCTCATCGCCAGGATCGCAGCGCCGACGAAAGCTGCCCAGAAGCCCGCCTGGCCCAGGTTGACGCTGCCGGCGTAGCCCGCGTCGAACGGCCCGGCAAAAGCAGCGATACCCAGCAGGAACAGCAGGCTCGACGCCCACACGGCAATCTTGTTGACCCACAGCATGAAGCGGAAGCCGAAGATACACACCACCAGCACCAGCACCGCGAATAGGCCGTAGGCCAGGCCCAGGGTCAGGTCGGTTTCCGGCAGGCCGACCAGGCGCTTGGCGCCGCCGACCAGGGCATCGCCCGAACTCCATACCGACAGCGAAAAGAATGCCACTGCCGTGAGCAGCGACAGGAACGAGCCGACGATGCGCCCGTGCACGCCGAAGTGTGCGCCCGATGAGACCGCATTGTTGGTGCCGTTCAGCGCGCCGAACAGGCCCATCGGTGCCAGGATCAGCGCGCCAACGGCAACGCCGAGCACGATGGCCCACACCCCCGCCTGGAACGACAGCCCGAACAGCACCGGGAAACTGCCGAGCACGGCGGTGGCGAATGTATTGGCGCCGCCGAAGATCAGGCGGAACAGGTCCAGCGGGGAGGCGTCGCGTTGATCGGCGGGGATCTGTTCTACGCCGTTGGTCTCGATACCGGTCGAGTGGCTCATGGTACTGCTCCAGCGCGGTTGTTGTGGGCCGGCGCAGTGCGCAAGCCTTCTTGTGGGTGCGATGGCAGGGCGGCAGGGCCGCAAAAAGGTGATCAGGCCGGCGACACGGCCGACAGGTGTTCGTGGCAGGCCAGCCACTGGTCAGCGTGGCGGCGGAACACGATGGTCTCGCGCTCGTTCAGCTGGTGCTCGGCACCGCCGATGCGCAGATGCGTGGCCACATCATGCATGAAGATCGCCACGTCGCCTTGCAGGCTGACCTGGGCGTTGCTGGACGCGCAGGCGAGCACGGCAAACCCTTCGGCCTGCCACTGGGCCCAGACCTTCTCATAGGCCCGGCGTGACAGCAGGGGTTGCGCCAAGGTATGGAAAAGGAACGTGGCGTCTTCGCTGAAGCAGGCGAAGTAGCGGGCGGTGTCGTTGCTGGCGAAGGCGGCAACAAGGTCGGCGGCGGCTTGCCGTACCTGCAGGGTCTGGTCCACGGGGTGGCCTCACGGGTTTTTATGATTGTGGTGAAGCGATTCTGGTGGGGCTTGCCGGTGGGAAAAATCGCTGGCGACAAATAATCAGTTCAGGAATTTGTGAAGTGATGCGCTGGCAGCCCGGCGTTTGGCCATACCCGACTGGCGGAGCAGGTCGGAGCAACTGTCTTTCTCAAAATTCGCAAAGCCTGCGCGATTCATTGTGGGAGATTACGCAGCGCTACGGGCTGGGCTGTCGCGCAGAGAACTCAATTCGTAAGCGCGACGCGGCCTGTGTGGGAGCGGGCGTGCCCGCGAAGCAGGCGCCGCGGTGTCTGGCACCGGCTGCGCCGGTGTTCGCGGGCACGCCCGCTCCCACAAGGGCCCTGTTAAATCAAAAAGTTATATATTGTCCTGCAAAAGCCCGGCCGCCGCCTTAGCGATAAGGCCGGCACGGGCCACATAAAACGAAAACCCCTTGAGGCATAAGCCGCAAGGGGTTTCTGGTTACTGCAGGCTACCGCTTAGACATTGAAGCGGAAGTGCATCACGTCGCCATCTTTGACGATGTAGTCCTTCCCTTCCAGGCGCCACTTACCGGCTTCCTTGGCGCCGCTTTCACCCTTGAACTGGATGAAGTCGTCATAGGCCACGACTTCAGCGCGGATGAAGCCTTTTTCGAAGTCGGTGTGGATAACCCCGGCCGCCTGGGGTGCGGTGGCGCCCACGCGTACGGTCCAGGCGCGAACTTCCTGCACGCCAGCAGTGAAGTAGGTCTGCAGGTTGAGCAGTTCGTAACCGGCGCGGATCACGCGGTTCAGGCCTGGCTCTTCCAGGCCCAGGGCCTCGAGGAACATGTCTTTCTCTTCGCCATCGTCGAGCTCGGCGATTTCTGCTTCGATCTTGTTGCACACCGGCACCACGACCGCGCCTTCTTCCTCGGCAATGGCCTTGACCACGTCCAGGTGCGGGTTGTTGTCGAAGCCGTCTTCGGCGACGTTGGCGATGTACATCACCGGCTTGCTGGTCAGCAGGTGGAAGCCGCGGATGACCGCCTTGTCTTCGGCGCTCATGTTCTTCATCAGGCTGCGTGCTGGCTTGCCTTCGGTGAAGTGCGGGATCAGCTGCTCGAGGATGGCCTTCTGTGCCAGCGCCTCTTTGTCACCGCCCTTGGCATTGCGTGCGACCTTCTGCAGTTGCTTCTCGCAGCTGTCCAAGTCAGCGAAGATCAGTTCGAGGTCGATGATCTCGATGTCACGCTTGGGGTCCACACTGTTGGAAACGTGGATCACGTTCTCGTCTTCGAAGCAGCGGACCACATGGGCAATGGCGTCGGTCTCGCGGATGTTGGCGAGGAACTTGTTGCCCAGGCCTTCGCCTTTCGATGCACCGGCCACCAGGCCGGCAATGTCGACGAACTCCATGGTGGTCGGCAGGATGCGGTTCGGCTTGACGATTTCAGCCAGCGCAGCCAGGCGCGCGTCGGGCATCGGCACGATGCCGCTGTTCGGCTCGATAGTGCAGAAAGGGAAGTTCTCCGCCGCGATGCCAGATTTGGTCAAGGCGTTGAACAGGGTGGACTTGCCGACGTTGGGCAGGCCGACGATGCCGCAATTGAAACCCATGGGTATTCCCCTCTCTAAAGGAAATCAGGCCTTCTGGCTGTGCAGTTCGCGCATCGCCTTGGCGAAATCGCCGGCAAGCACGTCCGGCAGCACGCCGAGGGCAAAATCGATGCTGGCGTCGAGCTTCTCCTGCTCGGCGCGCGGCGCGCGGCCCAGGACGAAGTTGGAGACCAGTTTGGCGTCGCCCGGGTGGCCGATGCCAAGCCGCAGGCGGTGGAAGTCGTTCTGGTTGCCGAGCTGCGCGATGATGTCGCGCAGGCCGTTGTGCCCCCCATGACCGCCGCCGCGCTTGAGCTTGGCAACGCCCGGGGGCAGGTCGAGTTCGTCGTGCGCCACCAGGATCGCTTCCGGCTTGATGCGGAAGAAATTGGCCAAGGCCGCCACGGCCTGGCCGCTACGGTTCATGTAGGTGGTGGGGATCAACAAACGAACGTCGTTGCCCTGATGGCTGAACTTAGCCGTCAGGCCGAAATATTTTTTGTCAGCGGTCAGCGAAACACGCTGGGCGCTGGCAATGCGTTCAACGAAAAGAGCCCCTGCGTTATGCCGGGTCTGTTCGTATTCGGGGCCGGGGTTACCCAGGCCGACGATCAACTGGATGGCGGTCACGTCAGGGGCTCTTCCTTGGAGTTGGTGGGCTACAGTGCGCGCGGCACTGTAACCCGATCAACGCCGGCGTGCGAGTGGATTACTCGGCAGCGCCTTCTTCAGCAGCTTCGGCGGAAACGCGCGGAGCGTGAACGTTGGCAACAGCTTTGTCATCACCGTGGGCCAGAGCGACGAACTCTACGCCTTTCGGAGCTTTCAGGTCCGACAGGTGGATGATGGTGCCGATTTCAGCGT
The DNA here is from genome assembly GCF_003205245.1 of Pseudomonas sp. MB-090624. Lineage (NCBI taxonomy): Bacteria > Pseudomonadati > Pseudomonadota > Gammaproteobacteria > Pseudomonadales > Pseudomonadaceae > Pseudomonas > Pseudomonas sp. MB-090624. Next base: position 19,302 of record NZ_QJRK01000045.1, read on the forward strand.
TGGCCAGGTCGACTTCGATGAACTCTGGCAGGTCTTTGGCTTCGCAGGAAACTTCGATCTGCGATTCAACGTGCGAAACTTCGCCGCCTTTCTTGACCGGTGCTTCTTCGTTGATGAAGTGCACTGGAACAACAGCGGTCAGCTTCTGGCCAGCTACGACGCGAACGAAGTCGGCGTGCATGATGAAGCCTTTGGCTGGGTGACGCTGCATGGCCTTGACCACGACGTTCTGCTTGGCGCCGTCGACGTTCAGTTCGATAACGTGGCTGAAGGCAGCTTCGTTTTCGAACAGTTTGGCGATTTCCTTGGCCACGATGGTCAGGGACTGGGCTTCTTTATCGCCACCGTAAACTACGGCAGGGATGCTGGCGGAGTGACGCAGGCGGCGGCTCGCACCTTTCCCCAGGTCAGTACGCGCTTGGGCGTTCAGGATGAAATCGGTCATTTTACTTCTCCAAAATAGCCTCCCGAATGGCGTTTGCGACCAGCGCCAGACGGGGATGGCAAAAAAGCCCCGCCCCAACACAGGTTGGGGCGGGGCGCTTCATATCAACACGGGTTCCGCTTAGCGGAACATCGCGCTGATCGATTCTTCGTTGCTGATACGGCGTACCGCTTCAGCGACAACCGGTGCGATATCCAGCTGGCGGATACGGTCACAGGCTTGAGCAGCGGCGGACAGCGGTACGGTGTTGGTCACCACCAGCTCGTCCAGTACCGACTTCTCGATGTTCTCGATCGCGCGGCCCGACAGGACAGGGTGCGTGCAATAGGCATAAACCTTGGCAGCGCCGTGTTCTTTCAGGGCTTTGGCCGCGTGGCACAGGGTGCCGGCGGTGTCGACCATGTCGTCTACCAGGATGCAGGTGCGCCCTTCGACGTCGCCGATGATGTGCATGACCTCGGAGTGGTTAGCCTTTTCACGGCGTTTGTCGATGATACCCAGGTCGACACCCAGGGACTTGGCGACGGCGCGTGCGCGCACAACACCACCGATGTCCGGGGATACGATCATGAGGTTCTCGAAACGCTGGTCTTCGATGTCGTCTACCAGTACGGGCGAGCCGTAGATGTTGTCGACGGGAATATCGAAGAAGCCTTGGATCTGGTCAGCGTGCAGGTCGACAGTGAGTACACGGTCGATACCGACGACAGTGAGCATGTCAGCGACGACTTTGGCGCTGATGGCTACACGTGCCGAACGCGGACGGCGGTCCTGGCGGGCATATCCGAAGTAAGGAATCACGGCGGTGATTCGGGATGCTGAGGAGCGGCGGAAGGCGTCGGCCATCACTACCAGTTCCATCAGGTTATCGTTGGTCGGGGCACAGGTCGGCTGAATAATGAAAACGTCTTTACCGCGAACATTTTCATTGATCTCAGTGCTGATCTCGCCGTCGGAGAATTTACCGACAGAGACGTCACCGAGAGGGATATGCAGCTGACGTACTACACGCCGAGCCAGATCGGGGTTAGCGTTCCCCGTAAAGACCATCATCTTGGACACGCGCAGTACCTGGAGGCTGAGGGTATACCTGGATGAGTATAAGGAAAATGGCAGGGGCGGCTGGATTCGAACCAACGCATGGCAGGATCAAAACCTGCTGCCTTACCGCTTGGCGACGCCCCTGTATCTGTTGCTTGCGAACGCTTATGCGCCCGACTTCTTGACCAGACTTTGCAGCTTGCGATGCAACATCGAAACATTGCTTCCTTTCGCCACAAACCCTGTTTGGGTCGCTGAAAGAAGGGCCAGAACTTTATCAGCTTCGGCTTTGCTTGGGAAGGCCCCAAACACACAGCTTCCAGTGCCGGTTAATCGAGCTTCGGTGAATTTTCCCAGTGAATTCAATGCGTTTCGAACTTCTGGGTAATTCTGCTCTACCACCGGTTGGCAGTCATTTCGACTGTTTCCCTTGGGAACGGGGCGCATCTTAAGGGGCAGTGAATCACGTGTCAACTGCGGATGTGAAAAAATTTCTGCTGTGCTGACAGACACTTGCGGCACCAGCACGACATACCAGGGTTCTTCCGGGTCGACCGGGGTCAGCTGTTCGCCCACGCCCTGGGCGAAGGCTGCATGGCCGCGCACGAATACCGGTACATCCGCCCCCAGGCTCAGGCCCAAGGCGGCCAGGCGGTCTTCGTCCCAATCCAGCTGCCACAGGTGGGCGAGGGCCAGCAGGGTGGTGGCAGCATCCGAACTGCCGCCGCCGATACCGCCACCCATGGGCAGGACCTTGGTCAGCCAGATGTCCGCACCCAATGGGGTACCTGATTGCGCTTGTAGCTTGCGCGCAGCACGCACGATCAGGTTGCTGTCGTGCGGCACCGCCTCGATAGGGGTATGCAACTGAATCACGCCGTCATCGCGCAGGGCGAAGCGCAGTTCGTCGCCGTGGTCGAGAAACTGAAACACCGTTTCCAGCTCATGGTAGCCGTCGGCGCGGCGGCCAACGATGTGCAGCCACAGGTTGAGCTTGGCCGGTGCCGGCAGGGTCAGCGTGTGCATGGGCTCACTGCCCCAGCTGGCGCGGCTGCCAGTCCTTGATCACCAGGGTCACGTCCAGGTCCTGGCCGTGCAGCTTCAGGCGCTCGGGCAGCCAGTAGCCGTTCTGCTCGGTGTAGCTCAGGTACTGCACCTGCCAGCCATCCTGGTCGAGGGTGGCCAGGCGGCTGTCGCCGTCAAGGCTCAGTGTGCTCTTGCTGTCAGGGGCGGGCAGGCCGCGTACCCACCACACCAGATGCGAGACCGGCAATCGCCAGCCCAGTTGCTCTTCCAGCAGGGCTTCGGGGCTGGGGGCTTCGTAGCGGCCCTGGTTGGCCACTTCCAGCACCACGCCGCCGGGGCGACCGGTGAGGCGGGCGGCACCTCGGCCCAGCGGGCCGGCCAGGCGAATGTCGTAGTAATCCTGGCGTTGCAGCCAGAACAGCGTGCCGCTGCCGGAGTCGCGTGGTGCGCGGATGCCGACCTTGCCGTTGATCTGCCAGCCGTCGAGGCTGCTCAGTTGCTCTTTATGGGCGCGCCACTGCTGTGGGTCGCCATGGCCCTGCAGGGCCTCGCGGCTTCCAAAGCCGGCGCAGCCGGCGAGCAGGGCGATCAGGGTGAAGGTAATGCAATGGCGCAGAAACATGGCGTTAAAGGGTCTCGGATCCGGTCAGGCGCAGAAGGGTCTTGCGCAGGAGGGGGCTGTCGGGCTGGGCATCGAAGCCCTTGGCCCAGACCTGGCGGGCTTCGCGGCGTTTGCCGTTGGCCCACAGCACTTCGCCCAGGTGGGCGGCCACTTCGTGGTCGGGGAAGTTGGCAAACGCCTGGCGCAGGTAGGTTTCAGCCGCGTCGAGGTTGCCCAGGCGGTAATTCACCCAGCCCAGGCTGTCGAGCACTGCCGGGTCGTCGGGGGTCAGCTGGTGGGCCTTTTCGATCAGCGTCCGGGCCTCGGCGTAGCGGGTCGTGCGGTCGGCCAGGGTGTAGCCCAGGGCATTCAGGGCCATGGCGTTTTCCGGCTCGCGGGCGATGATCGCGCGCAGGTCTTGTTCCATCTGCGCCAGATCGTCGCGTTTTTCGGCCAGCATGGCGCGTGTGTAAAGCAGGTTGAGGTCGTCCGGGTAGCGCTGAATGGCCTGCTGCAGCACCTGGTTGGCCTGGGCGTCCTTGTTGTTGTTGCTGTAGCTTTCCGATTCGATCAGGTACAGCTGGATGGCGTAGTCCGGCTGCGCTTCGCGGGCCTCGGCAAGCAGGCGCGAGGCCTCGCTGCCACGGCCGTTGGCGATCAGAATGTCGGCCTGGCGCAGTTGCGCCGGCAGGTAGTCGGGGCCCGGGCCGACCAGGGCGTATTCACGCAGGGCACCTGCGGGGTCGTGACGCTCTTCGCGGATACGGCCCAGGTTGAGGTGCGCGGCGTCGACATTGCTGTCGCGCTCGATTAGTTCCTGCAGGTAGCCCTCGGCCTCGTCCCAGTCCTTGTTCTCCAGGCACACCAGGGCCAGGGAGTAGCGCAGTTCGTCGTCGTCGGGGTACTGCTGGACCAGGCTGAGGAATTCGCCCTTGGCATCGGCAATACGGTCCTGCTCGACCAGGGTGCGGGCGTAGGTCAAGCGCAGGCGTTTGTCGTCCGGGTTGTCGCGAATGGCCCCGCGCAGCAGGGGCAGGGCCTCGGGGCCGCGGTCCAGTGCCTGAAGCAGGCGGGCGCGCAGCAGGATCGGGGCGATTTCGCCGTTTTGCGGCGGGTGCGACTCGAGCAGTTCCAGGGCTTCTTCGGTCTTGCCGTCCTGGTTCAGCAGCAGGGCCTTGCCGAATACCAACTGGCCGTTGTCGGGGTATTTTGCCAGCAGCCGCTCGAAGCTCTGCAGCAAGCCGTCACGTGTGCTCTGGTCGGTTTCGGCAGCTGACAGGGCCAGGAAATCGAAATGGGTGTCGCCCTGACCCTGCAGTACCTTTTCCATGTAGGCCATGGAGTCGTCATAACGGCCGGCGCGCGCCAGTTGAATGGCAGCGGCGCGTTGGGCGTCGAGGTTCTGTGGGTCGTTGCGGGCCCAGACCAAAGCGTTTTCCAGGGCGGGCTCATCGGCACCCAGGTATTCGGCGATGCGGTAGGCGCGCTCGGATACGCCGGGATCCTGGGTCTTGGCGGCCTGGTCGGTGTAGTTGGCCAGGGCGATATCGAAGCGGTTGCGCTGCCCGGCCAGTTCCGCCACCAGCAGGCTGTAAAGGGTGTCTTGCTTGAAAGAACCATACACCACGGGCTTCTCGGCCTCCGCCTTGGCGGCATCGGCAACGGGAGGCTCGGCCTTTTGCGGGGCCAGGCTCTGGCAGCCCTGAAGCAGGGCGAAGGCAAGCAGCAATGCGTATGGTTTGTTCATAGAAGGCTTTATTGGAGGACTCACCGGCGGTCGCAGCATGATGACACAAGCGCGGGGGCAAACCCACCTGCGAAGGTATGAAGCCATGCATAGCACATGCAGACCGCAGCGCGGCAGCGTGGTTCGCTCGCAACGCCGCAGCCCTGTCAGCACATTAGCGAACGGTGGTTGTCCTGAAACCTGCGAAAGAGGACAATTATCGGCTTCCCGTCACAACCAGCGACCTCGCATGGCCTTTCTTGCACTCGGTATCAACCATAAGACTGCCTCGGTAGACGTACGCGAGCGCGTGGCGTTTACCCCAGAGCAGCTGGTAGACGCCCTGCAGCAGCTCTGCCGACTGACGTCCAGCCGCGAAGCGGCGATTCTGTCGACGTGCAACCGCAGTGAACTCTATATAGAGCAGGACCACCTGTCCGCCGACGCCGTACTCAAATGGCTGGCCGATTACCACCGCCTCAGCCTCGACGAACTGCGCGCCAGTGCCTACGTGCACGAAGAGCACGACGCCGTGAAGCACATGATGCGCGTGGCCTCGGGCCTCGACTCGCTGGTGCTCGGCGAGCCCCAGATCCTCGGCCAGATGAAGTCTGCCTACGCCGTGGCCCGCGAAGCCGGTACTGTCGGGCCGTTGCTCGGGCGCCTGTTCCAGGCCACCTTCAGTGCTGCCAAACAGGTGCGTACCGACACCGCCATTGGCGAGAACCCGGTGTCGGTGGCCTTTGCCGCCGTCAGCCTGGCCAAGCAGATCTTCGCCGACCTGGGCCGTAGCCAGGCCCTGCTGATCGGCGCCGGCGAAACCATCACCCTGGTCGCCCGCCACCTGCATGAGCAGGGCGTGCGCCGCATCGTGGTGGCCAACCGCACCCTGGAGCGCGCCAGCATCCTGGCCGAACAGTTCGGTGCGCATGCCGTTCTGCTGGCCGACATCCCCCAGGAGCTGGCCAACAGCGACATCGTCATCAGCTCCACTGCCAGCCAGTTGCCGATCCTTGGCAAAGGCGCGGTCGAAAGTGCGCTGAAGCAGCGCCGGCACAAACCGATCTTCATGGTCGACATCGCCGTGCCCCGCGATATCGAAACCGAGGTCGGTGAGCTCGATGACGTCTACCTCTACACCGTCGATGACCTGCACGATGTGGTGGCGGAGAACCTCAAGAGCCGCCAAGGCGCGGCCCAGGCTGCCGAAGAACTGGTGACAGTCGGCGCCGAAGACTTCATGCTGCGCCTGCGTGAACTGGCTGCCGTGGATGTGCTCAAGGCCTATCGCCAGCAAAGCGAGCGCCTGCGCGACGAAGAACTGCAAAAGGCCCAGCGCCTGCTGGCCAACGGCGGCAACCCCGAGGACGTACTGGCCCAATTGGCCCGGGGCCTGACCAACAAACTCCTGCATGCGCCCAGCGTGCAGTTGAAAAAGCTCTCGGCCGAGGGGCGCGTCGATGCGCTGGCCATGGCCCAGGAACTCTTTGCCCTCAACGAGGGCTCGACGGACAAAACCCCGCAATGAAAGCGTCGCTGCTGAACAAACTGGAAATTCTCCAGGACCGCTTCGAAGAACTCACCGCCTTGCTCGGCGATGCCGAGGTCATTTCCGACCAGACGCGCTTTCGCGCGTATTCCCGCGAGTACGCCGAGGTCGAGCCGGTCTATGCTGCCTATAAAGAGTGGCGCAAAGTCCAGGACGACCTCGAAGGTGCCCAGGCGCTGCTCAAGGACAGTGACCCGGACATGCGCGAAATGGCCGTGGAAGAAGTGCGTGAAGCCAAGGAGCAACTGCTGGCCCTGGAGGCGCAGCTGCAGCGCATGCTGCTGCCCAAGGACCCGAATGATGGCCGCAACGTGTTCCTCGAGATCCGCGCCGGCACCGGTGGCGACGAGGCCGCGATCTTCTCGGGTGACCTGTTCCGCATGTATTCGCGTTACGCCGAAAAGCGTGGCTGGCGCCTGGAGATTTTGTCCGAGAACGAAGGCGAACACGGCGGCTACAAAGAAATCATCGCCCGTGTCGAAGGTGAAAACGTCTACGGCAAGCTCAAGTTCGAGTCTGGCGCACACCGCGTGCAGCGCGTGCCGGAGACCGAATCCCAGGGCCGCGTGCACACTTCCGCCTGCACCGTGGCGGTACTGCCCGAGCCAGACGAACAAGCGGCCATCGAAATCAACCCGGCTGACCTGCGCGTGGACACCTACCGCGCCTCCGGTGCCGGCGGCCAGCACGTCAACAAGACCGACTCGGCGATCCGCATCACCCACTTGCCCACCGGCATCGTGGTGGAGTGTCAGGAAGAGCGCTCGCAACACAAGAACCGCGCCCGCGCCATGTCCTGGCTGTCGGCGAAGCTCAACGACATGCAGACCAGCGCCGCCCAGAACGCCATTGCCAGCGAGCGCAAACTGCTGGTCGGGTCGGGTGACCGCTCGGAACGTATTCGTACCTACAATTACCCACAGGGGCGGGTGACCGATCACCGTATCAACCTGACCTTGTATTCGCTGGACGACATCCTCAGTGGTGGCGTGGACGCGGTGATCGAGCCGCTGCTGGCCGAATACCAGGCCGATCAACTGGCTGCCCTGGGGGACTGATGACCATCATCGCCAGCCTGCTGCGCAACGCACAGTTGCCAGAATCGCCTACCGAACGCCTGGATGCCGAACTGCTGCTGGCAGCGGCCATCGGCAAGTCGCGCAGTTATCTGCACACCTGGCCCGAGCGGATCGTCAGCAGCGAAGACGCGCAGACCTACGCCGGGTACCTGCAGCGCCGCCGCGGCGGTGAGCCGGTGGCGTATATCCTTGGCCAGCAAGGTTTCTGGAAGATCGACCTGGAAGTCGCGCCGCACACGCTCATCCCACGGCCGGATACCGAGCTGCTGGTGGAAACCGCCCTTGAACTGCAGCCCGCAGCCCCAGCCAGGGTTCTCGACCTGGGCACTGGCACGGGCGCCATCGCATTGGCCCTGGCCAGCGAGCGCCCCGCCTGGCAGGTCACGGCCGTAGACCGGGTGGCAGAGGCCGCTGCGCTTGCCGAGCGCAACCGGCAGCGCCTGGGCCTGAGCAATACCCAGGTGCGCCTCAGCCATTGGTTCGACAGCCTGGCCGATGAGCGTTTCGACCTGATCGTCAGCAACCCGCCCTACATCGCCGCCGCAGACCCACACCTGGTGGCTGGCGACGTGCGTTTCGAACCCAGCAGTGCGTTGGTGGCTGGCCCCGATGGGCTGGACGACCTGCGCGTGATCGTCACCCAGGCCCCTGGGCACCTGCTGCCGGGTGGCTGGTTGCTGCTGGAGCATGGCTATGATCAAGCCGCGGCAGTACGGGCCTTGCTGGTCGAACAGGGCTTCAACGAGGTGGCCAGCCGGACCGATCTGGGTGGCCATGAACGCATCAGCCTGGGGCGCCTGCCATGCTGAGTGATCAGGAACTGCTGCGCTACAGCCGCCAGGTGCTGCTGGCGCAGATCGATATCGACGGCCAGCTACGCCTCAAGCACAGCAAGGCATTGATTGTCGGGCTGGGTGGCCTGGGTTCGCCGGTCGCCCTGTACTTGGCAGCCGCGGGGGTTGGCGAACTGCACCTGGCGGACTTCGATACCGTCGACCTGACCAACCTGCAGCGCCAGGTGCTTCACGACAGCGACAGTGTCGGCATGAGCAAGGTCGACTCGGCGCTGCAGCGCCTGCAGGCCATCAACCCTGAAGTCACCCTGGTTGCCCACCGCCAGGCGCTGGACGACGACACCCTGGCAGCCGCGGTAGCGGCCGTCGACCTGGTACTGGACTGCTCCGATAATTTCTCCACGCGCGAGGCGGTCAACGCCGCCTGTTTCGCCGCCGGCAAACCCTTGGTCAGCGGTGCGGCAATCCGTTTGGAGGGGCAGCTGTCGGTGTTTGACCCGCGTCGCGACTACAGCCCTTGCTACCACTGCCTGTATGGGCATGGCAGTGAAGCCGAGCTGACCTGTAGCGAGGCGGGGGTGATCGGCCCACTGGTGGGCCTGGTCGGCAGCCTGCAGGCGTTGGAAGCGATGAAGCTGCTGGCAGGCTTCGGCGAGCCGCTGGTCGGTCGGCTGCTGTTGATCGACGCCCTCGGCACCCGTATTCGCGAACTGCGCGTCAAGCGCGACCCGGCGTGTGCCGTGTGCGGCAAGCGCGATGGCTGAGCGCTCGGCGCCGGTCGGCGTGATGGACTCAGGTGTTGGTGGCTTGTCGGTGCTCGCCGAGATCCAGCGCCTGTTGCCCAACGAGACACTGCTGTACGTGGCCGATTGCGGCCATGTGCCTTATGGCGAAAAGTCCCCGGACTACATCCGTGAGCGCTGCCGGCGCATTGCCGGGTTCTTCCGCGAGCAAGGCGCCAAGGCCCTGGTGCTGGCCTGCAACACCGCCACGGTGGCGGCCGCAGCGGATCTGCGCGAGCTGTACCCGAACTGGCCATTGGTGGGGATGGAGCCTGCAGTAAAGCCTGCCGCGGCTGCGACACGCTCAGGCGTGGTTGGCGTGCTGGCCACCACCGGCACGTTGCAAAGTGCCAAGTTCGCGGCTTTGCTCGACCGCTTCGCCAGCGACGTGCTGGTGATCACCCAGCCTTGCCCGGGGTTGGTCGAGCTGATCGAGACCGGCGACTTGTGCAGCCCCACGCTGCGCCAGATGCTGTGGGGCTATGTCGAGCCGCTGCTGGCCGCTGGTTGTGACACCTTGATCCTGGGCTGTACCCATTACCCCTTCCTGCGGCCGCTGCTGGCCGGCATGGTGCCGCCAGATGTGGCCATCATCGATACCGGTGCCGCCGTCGCCCGCCAGTTGCAGCGGCTGCTAGGCAACAATGGCCTGCTGGCCGCCGGACCGGCGCAGGCTACCCGCTTCTGGACCAGCGCCGATCCCTCTTCCCTGAAAAAAATCCTGCCTGTGCTGTGGCATAAGTCTGACGATGTGCAAAGCTTTGCCATGTGAAAAAAACGTGAAGAAAAGCTGAACTATCGTACCACTGCCGCTTTCTATGCCTTGCCTGAGATGAGGCGATCATTAAAACAGCACTAGGATGAAGGATGTTTCTCATGAAGAAACTGCTGGGCTTGGCGGCGGCTGCCGTTTTCACCATGGGGCAGGCAGTATTGGCGCAGGCTGCTGATGTATCGGTTTCGGTAGGGCAGACCGGTGACTCGACGATGGTCTACCGGCTGGGGCTGCAGTCGAACTGGGATGCCAGCTGGTGGCAGACCAGCGTCGGCCGCGTGACCGGCTATTGGGACGGTGCCTACACCTATTGGGACGGCGACGACACGGCTAGCAACCACAGCCTGTCGTTCGCACCCGTGTTCGTGTACGAGTTTGCCGGCCAGTCGGTCAAGCCCTACATCGAGGCGGGCATCGGCGTGGCAGCTTTCTCCAGCACCGAGCTGGAAAGCAACGAACTGGGTTCGTCGTTCCAGTTCGAAGACCGCATCGGCTTCGGCCTGCGCTTCGCCGGTGGGCATGAAATTGGTGTGCGTGCGATTCACTACTCGAACGCCGGCATCAAAGAGCCCAATGACGGGGTTGAAAGCTACAGCTTGCATTACCGCATGGCGCTCTGACCCGATCGGGTCAACCATCAACCGCCAAGCGCGACCCAGGTTCGCGCTTGGCGGGGAGCCTGCCGTCACCTTGGCGGCAGCGGCCATAGCCCACTGAGGTCAAGCGTTTCCAGTACCAACTCGGGCTCAGCCGCGGGCCAGCGCCGCAACAACTCCTGCGCGGCGCTTTGCGGCGTCCACTGCTCCGGAAAGGCTTGCGCAGGCGTCACTGGCGTTTTCAGCGACTGCGGCCCTACAACGGTCAGCGATATCCCCAACGCCTTGAGCGCATCACGTTGCTCACGTACCCACTGCGGCAGGTGGTTCCAACCGGCGGTTACCTGGCTTGGCGCGTACAACTGCAGGGCCGAATAACGGTTGAAAATAGCCATCACCTGGGGTGAGTCACCCTTTGCCAGCAAGGGCGTCACCGCTGTCAGGCAGTGCTTGCCCGCCAGCTGGTTGCTGGTGACGATGGCCTCGATCAATTCGCTGTCAGCCACATCGCCCGGCAGGTAATCGCTGGTGCCGGCATTGATGATCACGCCGTCCAGTGAGTGCCATTGACGGGCGATCAACTGACAAGCGTCAGCGGCTTGCTGTGCATCGTGCAACTGCCAGGGCACTTGCAGGAATTGCTGGCCATAGCGTTCGCCCAGCGCTTCGAACACAGGCGCATCCTTGCCACTCGCGGCCACCCGGTGGCCTTGGTCGAGCAGCCCTTGCAACAACGCCAAGCCAAGTCCATTGCCTGCGCCTGTAACCCAAAAACTGCGTGAGTTATTCAAGACGTTCTGCCCCCTGATGTTACCGTCGCGGCAGGCCCTTGAAGGCCTCCAATGCACGTTGGCGACTACTGCCCAGATCCACTATTGGATTGTGATACGAATTACCAGCGAAAAGATCCGTAGATTTCATCGGACCATGAATTGTTTTTTCATCGATATCGCGAAGCTCCGGCAGCCAGTGGCGAATGAAACGCCCCTGAGGGTCGAAACGCTGTGATTGCGAGACCGGGTTGAAAATACGGAAATAGGGCACCGAATCGGTGCCGGTGGAGGCGCTCCACTGCCAGCCGCCATTGTTGGCGGCCAGGTCACCGTCGATGAGGTGGCGCATGAAGTGGCGCTCGCCCTTGCGCCAGTCGATCAACAGGTTTTTGCTGAGGAACATGGCGACGATCATGCGCAGCCGGTTGTGCATCCAGCCCGTGTGCAGCAGCTGGCGCATGGCCGCGTCGATGATCGGGAAGCCGGTGCGGCCCTGCTCCCAAGCCTCGAGATCGCCCGGCGCATCGCGCCAGGGCAGGGCTTCGGTATGGCTGCGGAAGGCGCGGTGCCGGGAGACCTGTGGGTAGCCGGTAAGGATATGCTTGTAGAATTCGCGCCACAGCAGTTCGTTGACCCAGGTCTGCACACCCGTGCTACCGCTGTCGAATTCGCCCTTGTTTGCGGCAAGGGCCCCATGCAAGCACTGGCGCGGGGAAATTACCCCGGCGGCCAAATAAGGCGAAAGCTGGCTGGTCCCCGGCATTGCCGGCAGATCCCGGGTTTTAAGGTAATCGTCGATGGTTTCGTCCAGAAACTGCGACAGGCGCTGCTGTGCATGGGCCTCGCCCGCCGGCCAGTGCTCACGCAAGGCGCGCGGGGTTTTTTCGAAGCCGTCGATATGTTGCGGGATCGGGTCACTGTGGATCTTCAGCGCAGCCTGGCGCTTTACCCGCCGGGCCAGCGCAGGCAGGCTGCGGTGCAGGTGTTCAAGGCAGGTTTTCTTGAACTGGCTGAATACCTGAAAATAATCGCCACTGCGGGTCAGGATGGTGCCTGGGCGAAACAGCAGTTGGTCGAGATAGCTGTGCGCCTGGACAGACGCTTTTTCCAGCAGCTTGCGCGTAGCAGCGTCCCGGCGCTGCTCGTTGATGCCGTATTCCTCGTTCCAGTGCACGCTTTGCACCTGGTGTTGTTGGCAAACATCGAGTACGGCCTGAGGCGCCTGGTCCCAGGTGTCGATCTTGCGGATCAGCAGCGGGATGTTCAGCTTTTCCAGCGCCTGGCGCAGGTCGCGCAGGTTGCGTAGCCAGAAATCGACTTTGCAGTCAGCATCGTCGTGCGCGCGCCATTGCCCGGGGCTGACCAGCCACAAGGCGATGGTCGGCCCGCGCTCGGTCGCAGCGCTCAGTGCGGTGTTGTCATCGATGCGCAGGTCACTACGCAGCCAGGTCAGGTGCATGGGGCATTGATCTCTACAGGCTGGCGGTCATGGGCTTGAAGCAGGCGCAAGGCCGCTTGCGGGGTATCGAACAGGAAAAGGTCAGGCAGTTCGCTGTCTTTGAGGCGGGTTTCATGCAGTGCAACCATGCTGCCACCAAGCAACTTCGGCCCCGGCACCCCTTGCAGGGCACGCAGCAAGGCTTTGTCGTCCATGCGCGGGCCCAGGTGCAGTAGCACGGCCCGGGGTTGGAAGATGTTGACTGCGCTTTGCAGTTGCGCCGCGCTGACGGGCTGCTCGAGCACCTCAACGGGGATGCCATTGCTGGCGAACAACCAGGCGCACAGCCACAGCCCTGGGCTGAAGGCGCGCTCGCTGTCTTCGGCCAGAAGCACGGCGGGGCCGTGCAGCAACTGGTTGTCGTGGTAGACGCGGGCGCCCAGCTTGCTGCGTAGCCAGCCGTAGAAGAACACCTGCTCCAGCCGCGCGTTGAAGTAGCTGCCCCAGCGCAGGTTGAGCAGGTCGAGCAAGGGCAGCAGCAATTGTTCGCACAGGGTCAGAGCCGGATACAGCGCCATGGCCTGGTTGAGTTGCTGGTCCAGGTTACGTTGCGACAGGCTGGCGATGGCTTCGACCAGCTCGTACTGACGGGCTTGCCAGTCGCCTTTGGGCGCGCTGCTGGTTGGTTTGTCGAGCAATTCGCGCACTTGGCCAACAGAGGCACCCCGCTGCAACCAGGCCAGGATCGTTTCCACCCGTTCCACCTGACTTTGTGGGTACAGGCGGTGCCCCTTCGCTGTGCGTTGTGGTTTCAGCAGGCCATAACGGCGCTCCCAGGCGCGCAGCGTGACCGGGTTCACCCCGGTGCGGCGGGCCAACTCGCCTATTGGCAACAGCACCTCAGACCGCATTGCGTAAACCCAGGCTTTCAGGGTGGGGTTGCAGGTAGGTTTGCTGAAGCAGGTACGGGTCCGGATGCTTGCGCAGGTGGTGTTTGAGCAGCGTCAGTGGCACCACCAGCGGCACGACGCCCTGCTGGTACTGGCCGATGATCGTCTGCAGCTCGGCTTTGTCCTGCTGGGTGAGGGTGTCCTTGAAATAGCCGCTGAGGTGCTGCAGCACATTGCAGTGGGTGCCACGGCTGGCACAGCGGCGCAGCGCCTGCATCAGCTGGCTGAAATACCGCTGGCCCACCTGTTGCGGGTCATCGTCCTTGCTCATGCTGCCGAGCAGGCGCCCGAGGGTGCGGTAGGCCTGAGGGTTGTTGGCCATCAACAGGTACTTGTAGCGCGAGTGGAAGCTTACCAAGGCACCCCGGCTGAGGCCTTCGGCCAGCAGGCGTTGCCAGTCGGCATAGGCATAGACACGGCTTATGAAGTTCTCGCGCAGCACCGGGTCATGCAGCCGGCCTTCCTCTTCCACCGGCAGGTCGGGGCGTAGCGCGCAGAAAGCCTGGGCAAAGGCGCCGCGACCACTCTGCACCGCAGGGTGGCCGTTTGGCTGATAGACCTTGACCCGTTCCAAGCCGCAGGAGGGCGATTTCTGCATGAAGATATAGCCGCAGATGTCACCCAGCTCAGCGGCCATCTGCTCGCCATAGCTGCGTAGCGGCCCGGTCAGGTCCATGCCCGGGTTGCGGGTGCCGACCACTTCAGGGTTGTTCGGGTCGCCAACCAGGCGGATCGGATCGCGAGGCACGCCTAGCCCGATGGCTACCTCTGGGCAAACAGGCAGCCATTCGAAATGTTCTTCCAGTTGCGTGCGACACAGGTCGGAGGCCTTGTGGCCGCCGTTATAGCGCACGCTGTGCCCGGTGAGGCAGGCGCTGATGGCAATACGCGGCTTGCTGTGGGTGGGCGGGTTTAGCATGACTGCCTCCAAAAACCTGTACGTTTGTAAAAACTTGTACAGGTTTATTCCAGCACAGTGCGGAAGTTATGCAAACCAGTTTTTTTGTATAAGGCGAAATCAGTCCAAGTGTTCGAGCAGTCGCCGTGCTGCTTCCTGGCCGCTGAGCCAGGCGCCTTCTACACGCCCCGACAAGCACCAGTCGCCGCATGCATACAAGCCTTGGTCGGCATCGGCCAGGGCGCCCCACTCATGGTTGCTGCTCGGGCGGGCATACAGCCAGCGGTGGGCCAGGGAGAACGCGGGCGCGGGCACCACGCAGCCGATCAGTTCGGCGAATTCGCCGTACAGATGCTCGATCACTGCCTCTCTGGGCAGGTCGATATGCTGCCGGCTCCAGTCTGCCGTTGCGTGCAATATCCAGGTATCGGGCTGCTCGTCGCGGCCAGGCTTGCTGCGGTTGCGTGCCAGCCAATCGAGGGCGCTGTCCTGCACGAAGCAGCCTTGCATCGGTGTATCCAGCGGGGCCTGGAATGCCAGGGCCACGGCCCAGGTGGGTTCCATCTGCACGCCGGCCGCCACGGCAGCCAACTTGGGCGTGGCGGCCAGCAGCGGTGTCGCCTGGGGCGCCGGCACGGCAATTACCACGCGGCTGAAGGGGCCGTGGCTGCAGCCGTCGGTATCCTGCAGGTGCCAGTACTGCTTGCCGCGAAACACCTCGGCAATGCGGCAGTCGAAATTCACCGTCACGTCCTTGAGCAGGCCGCGGGTGATCGCGCTCATGCGCGGCACGCCTACCCAGCGTGTCTGCTCGTCGGGGGAGGGGCTGAGGGTGCCGTCGCGGTAGTTGTACAGCTGGGGTTTCCACTGCTCTGCCCAGCCTGCAGCCACCCATTGCTGGACCTGCTCGACAAAGCGCCGGTCGCGGGCAGTGAAATACTGCGCGCCAAGGTCGAGGGCGCCGGCCTCGCTGCGCTTGCTGGCCATGCGCCCGCCGCTGCCCTTGCCTTTATCGAACAAGTGCACCGACTGCCCGGCCTTCTGCAAAGCCTGGGCGGCAGACAAGCCGGCGATACCGGCACCAATGATGGCAATAGGTACTGTCATGATGGCCTCTTCAAACCTTGCTATGAGCAGACTACGCTGTCAGGAAAACCTGTACAAAGCAAAAATATTGTATAAGGTAATTCCGCTTTGCCGGACAGGTTGGCCTATGTTTATCCGAGAGCGTCGGGTCAAAAAAGTGCCTTGATGTTAAAAATAGACCACCGCTGCAATCTGCGAGGACACAGGCATGCATATATTGCTGACAGGCGGTACCGGGTTGATTGGCAAGCACCTGTGCCAGTACTGGCTCAGCCAGGGCCACCGGCTGACAGTGTGGAGCCGGCGGCCACAGGAGGTGGCGAAACTCTGCGGCGCCGGGGTGCGTGGCATCGCCCGGCTTGAGCAACTGGAGGCAGACGATCAGCTCGATGCAGTGGTCAACCTGGCGGGGGCGCCGATTGCCGACCGGCCCTGGACGGCCGCCCGGCGCAACCTGTTGTGGGCTAGCCGCATTGCCCTGACCGAGCAGCTGCTGGCTTGGCTGGGCACCCGCGAACAGCGCCCTGAGGTGTTGCTATCCGGGTCAGCGGTGGGCTGGTACGGAGACGGCGGTGAGCGCGAACTGACCGAGGCCTCGCCCCCGGTGCGGGAAGATTTCGCCAGCCAGTTGTGTATAGCCTGGGAAGAAACAGCCCAGCGCTCGCAGGCCCAGGGCATCCGTGTGGTGTTGGTGCGTACCGGGCTGGTGCTGGCCAGCGATGGCGGCTTTTTGTCGCGCTTGCGCATCCCCTTCAAGCTGGGGCTGGGTGGGCCGTTGGGCAACGGTCGGCAGTGGATGCCGTGGATCCATATAGACGACCAGGTCGCCCTGATTGATTTTCTCTTGCAGCATAAGGACGCCAGCGGTCCTTATAATGCCTGCGCTCCAACGCCCGTGCGCAACCGCGAGTTCGCCAGGCGGCTGGGCCGTGCGCTGCATCGGCCGGCGCTATTGCCGGTGCCGGCACTGCTGCTCAAGGCCGGCTTGGGCGAGCTGTCGACCTTGCTGTTGGGCGGCCAGCGTGCGCGCCCGGTACGTTTGCTGGAGGCGGGCTTCGCCTTCCGCTTCAATGATCTGCAATCGGCCCTGGACGACCTGTCCAGCCGCCTCTGACATAGGACGCTGCATGACTGATCACGCCCTGCTGCTGGTCAACCTGGGTTCCCCGGCCTCCACTTCGGTGGCCGATGTACGCCGCTACCTCAACCAGTTTCTGATGGACCCATACGTGGTGGACCTGCCTTGGCCACTGCGGCGGCTGCTGGTGTCGTTGATCCTGATCAAGCGACCGGAGCAGTCGGCCCATGCCTATGCGTCCATCTGGTGGGAAGAGGGCTCGCCGTTGGTGGTGCTGACCCGCCGCCTGCAGGCTGCCATGGTCGAGCATTGGCCGCATGGGCCGGTTGAAATAGCCATGCGTTACGGCCAGCCGGCGCTGGAGGATGTGTTGGCGCGTCTGGCAGCGCAGGGCGTGCGCAGGGTTACCCTGGCGCCGTTGTACCCACAGTTCGCGGACAGTACGGTGACCACGGTCGTGGAGTTGGCGAAACAGACCATCCAAGAGCGCCAGTTGCCGTTGCAAATGCGGGTGCTGCAGCCGTTCTACGAGCACCCCGCGTATATCCAGGCACTGGCGGCCAGCGCCGAACCTTACCTGGCACAGGATTACGACCACCTGTTGCTGAGTTTTCATGGGCTGCCGGAGCGGCACCTGAAAAAGCTGTACCCGCGCGGCACGCGCGGCAAGCATGATCTGCGTGCAGCCGACTGCTGCAAAGATGCCAGCGCCGAGGTGCGCGCGGTGTGTTACCGGGGTCAGTGCCTGGCGACCGCCAAAGCGTTTGCGGCGCAGTTGGGTATACCCGACGGCAAGTGGTCGGTGAGTTTCCAGTCGCGGCTGGGGCGTGACAAGTGGATCGAACCGTACACCGAAACACGCCTGGACGAGCTGGCCAAGGCGGGGGTCAGGAAGTTGCTGGTGATGTGCCCGGCATTCGTGGCCGACTGCATCGAAACGCTGGAAGAAATCGGCATGCGCGGCAGTGAGCAGTTTGTCGAGGCCGGCGGGCGGGAGCTGGTGCTGGTGCCGTGCTTGAACGACCACCCGCAGTGGGTAAGGGTGTTGGCGGACATGTGTGAAAAGGCCTGAGTGAACCGGCCTTTTCGCGGGTGAACCCGCTCCCACAGGGTGTTTTGCTGCCCTGTGGGCGCTCAGGTCAAGGGTGGCTCAAGGCTGCTGATCCTCGAGCTTCTTGTGCTTCCAGCCGTCATTGCCAGGCAAGATCAGGTTCAGGGCAATCGCCACGATGGCACACAGTGCAATCCCCTTCAGGCCCCAGTCATCCGGGCCATCACCGCTGCCGATCAGTACCCCGCCAATACCGAACACCAGGGTCACCGACACGATCACCAGGTTGCGCGCTTCGGCCAGGTCGACCTTGTGGCGGATCATGGTGTTCAAGCCTACCGCGGCGATCGAGCCGAACAGCAGGCACAGGATGCCGCCCATCACCGGCACCGGAATACTCTGCAGCAGCGCGCCGAACTTGCCGATGAATGCCAGGGTAATGGCGAATACCGCCGCCCAGGTCATGATCTTCGGGTTGTAGTTCTTGGTCAGCATCACCGCACCGGTCACTTCGGCGTAGGTGGTATTGGGCGGGCCGCCGAACAGGCCGGCGGCGGTGGTGGCCAGGCCGTCACCCAGCAGGGTGCGGTGCAGGCCGGGCTTCTTCAGGTAGTCACGGCCGGTTACGCTGCCAACCGCGATAACCCCGCCAATGTGCTCGATCGCAGGTGCCAAGGCTACCGGAACGATGAACAGAATGGCCTGCCAGTTGAACGCTGGTGCCGTGAAGTTGGGCATTTCCAGCCAGGGGGCAGCGGCGATTCTGGCGGTGTCGACCACGCCAAAGGCAAATGACAGGGCAAAACCCACCAGCACGCCAGCGATGATCGGCACCAGGCGGAAGATGCCTTTGCCGAACACGGCGACGATCAGTGTGGTCAGCAGCGCCGGCATGGAGATCAGCATGGCTGTCTTGTACGGCAGCAGCACGCTCCCGTCGCCAGCCTTGCCCATCGCCATGTTGGCAGCAATCGGCGCCATGGCCAGGCCGATGGAGATGATCACCGGCCCGATCACCACGGGCGGCAGCATGCGGTCGATGAAACCGGTGCCTTTGATTTTCACCATCAGGCCCATGAAGGTATACACGAAACCTGCGGCCATCACGCCGCCCATGGTCTCGGCCAGGCCGAACTGGCCTTTGGCGAGAATGATCGGGGTGATGAAGGCGAAGCTGGAAGCCAGGAACACCGGGACCTGACGGCCGGTGACCAACTGGAACAGCAAGGTACCGATACCCGCGGTGAACAGCGCGACGTTCGGGTCCAGGCCGGTGATCAGTGGCATCAGTACCAGCGCACCGAATGCCACGAAGAGCATCTGCGCGCCCGAAACGACCTGGCGCCAGAGCGGGTCGTTGAAGCCGTCCTGCATGTTCAGGCGTCCTTTTGCTTGGTGCCGAAGATCTTGTCACCGGCATCGCCGAGGCCCGGCACGATATAGCCGTGCTCGTTCAGGCGCTGGTCGATCGAGGCGGTGTAGATCTGTACATCGGGGTGAGCCTTTTCCACCACGTCGATGCCTTCTGGTGCCGCGACCAGGACCATGGCGCGAATCTCTTTGCAGCCCGCCTTCTTCAACAGGTCGATGGTGGCAACCATCGAGCCGCCGGTTGCCAGCATGGGGTCGATGATCAATGCCAGGCGCTGGTTGATGTCCGGGGCGAGCTTTTCCAGGTAGGTGTGGGCTTCGAGGGTCTCTTCGTTGCGGGCAACACCGACCGCGCTCACCTTGGCACCCGGGATCAGGCTGAGTACGCCGTCGAGCATGCCGATGCCGGCACGCAGAATGGGCACTACGGTGATCTTCTTGCCGGCGATTTTCTCTACCGCGACCTTGCCACACCAGCCATCGATCTCGTAGGTTTCGAGCGGCAGGTCCTGGGTGGCTTCATAAGTCAGAAGAGCGCCGACTTCCTGGGCGAGTTCGCGAAAATTCTTGGTGCTGATATCGGCACGGCGCATCAGGCCGAGCTTGTGGCGGATCAGCGGGTGGCGGATCTCACGAGTGGGCATAGGGGGGCTCCGAAAGGCGGGCAAAAAAACCGCGCTAGATTAATCTATTCAGCCTGCGCTGTCGTCTGGTCATTCTGCACGTTAGTCCATAAACGCTTGATCTGTGACGAGCGGATGCGTACCTTTGCCCGCTTTTCCAAAATCCCCCGGAGCGCGCCATGTCCGCCGATCTCGAGCATATCCGTCAAGTCATGCGTGAAGCTGACTGCCTGTACACCGAAGCCGAGGTCGAAGCGGCCATCGCCAAGGTGGGCGAGCAGATCTGCAAGGACCTGCACGACAAGAACCCTGTGGTCTTCTGCGTGATGAACGGTGGCCTGATCTTCTCCGGCAAACTGCTGACCCACCTGCAGTTCCCGCTGGAAGCTTCCTACCTGCACGCCACGCGCTACCGCAACCAGACCAGTGGCGGCGAGCTGTTCTGGAAGGCCAAGCCCGAGGTGTCGTTCATCGACCGCGACGTGCTGATCGTCGACGACATCCTCGATGAAGGCCATACCCTCAGTGCCATCATCGAGTTCTGCAAGCACGCCGGCGCGCGCTCGGTGTACACCGCCGTGCTGATCGACAAGGACCACGACCGCAAAGCCAGCCCGGACCTCAAGGCCAACTACGTGGGCCTGCCCTGCATCGACCGCTACATCTTCGGCTATGGCATGGACTACAAAGGCTACTGGCGCAACGCCAACGGCATCTTCGCCGTCAAGGGCCTGTAAAAACGGCCACGTGCTAGAGTGGGGCTTCATACAAGGAGCCTCACATGCGTGCGTTTCTCCCCCTTCTGGTGGCCGTCAGCCTGCCGCTGGCCGCTGCACCGCTGCACAGCCAGTTCCTGCCCCCGGACGACCTGGCCCTGCGTCAGGAAGCACCCACCAGCCAGCAGTTGCTGCAAGTGACCGACTACTCGGTGGTAGTCGGTGCCCAGCGGCAGTCCGACCAGCAGCCGATCCCGATCACCTCGTCGCTGCAAGTGCGCCTGAAGGGCAAGCCGCTGAGCAAGGGGGCGACCATTGCCCAGGTGCTGCTGACATTCGACGGTGAGGCCGCCAAGAGCCTCAAGAAACCGGTGTACGACGACAAGACCCGCACCTTGAGCCTGAATTACCCCCTCAGCGACTACCGGGTGATCATGGACCTGCTGCGCAACGAAACGCTGTATGTGCAGTTCCTCACCTATGGCAACGGCCACATCTGGGCCGACCTGCACACGGGCACCGTACGTACGCGTTGAGGCGCGCGGCCTGCGGGGGGTAAACTGCCGGCCTTCGAAATTCCGTGATGGTCCAGATGGAGCCGGCAATGCGTAAAGACAAGAAACAGGTAATCGGTGACGAAATCAGCGACGACTACATCAAGTCGTTCCTTCAGTTCGAGCCGGCCGATGGCGTCACCTCACCCTCGCTGCACAAACTGGTGAAAGCCTACCGCGGCCTGCGTGTGGACGACTTCCAGCGTTTTGTCGGGTTCTTCGTCGAAGCCGGCCTGGACCTGGATGGCAAGGACGAACACGGCAAAACCTTCGTCGAGCAGATCGCCGACCAGCGCAATGCGCAGGAATACATCGAGATCATCGCCCAGGCCCGTGGTTGATCGTTGGCCTGTGCCGCCTTCTCGCGGCCCAGGCTGACCAACACGCAGGCAAAAAAACGCCCCGAAGGGGGATGCCTGTCCTTTAAGCGTTATTGGGGCTGCTTTGCAGCCCTTCGCGGGCGCGCCCGCTCCCACACGTTTGGCGCTGCACTCAATAAATGCGCGACCCCTGTGGGAGCGGGCGTGCCCGCGAAGGGCCGCAAAGCGGCCCCCAATTACTTAACTGACAGGCATTACCCCGAAGGGCGTTTTTTCGTTACCGGGCCAGTCAGGCGTAATGCTTGGCTGCCGGGCTGCTTTCCACCAGGTCCAGTGCCGCGTCGTTATCTGCACTGATCTTGCGGTACAGGGCAGCATCGGTCGCCAGGGTCTTCTCGCGTGCGGGGAAGATTTCCTTGAGTTTGTCGGCCCAGGCCCCTTTGGCCTGCTCAGGGAAGCAACGCTCGATCAGTTCCAGCATGATCGAAACGGTCACCGAGGCACCTGGCGACGCGCCGAGCAGTGCAGCCAGGCTGCCGTCCTGCGCCGAGACCAGCTCGGTGCCGAATTGCAGCACGCCGCCTTTCTTCGGGTCTTTCTTGATGATCTGCACGCGCTGACCTGCGACTTCCAGGCGCCAGTCTTCGGCCTTGGCCTGCGGGTAGAAGCGCCGCAGGGCTTCCAGGCGCTGTTCCATCGACTGCATCACTTCGCTGACCAGGTACTTGGTCAGGTCCATGTTGTCGCGGGCCACGGCCAGCATCGGGCCGATATTGCCCATGCGCACCGACAGCGGCAGGTCCATCAGCGAACCGTGCTTCAGGAACTTGGTGGTAAAGCCGGCATAAGGGCCGAACAGCAGCGAAGTCTTGCCGTCTACAACCCGGGTGTCCAGGTGCGGTACCGACATCGGTGGCGCACCCACGGCGGCCTGGCTGTAAACCTTGGCCTGGTGCTGCTTGACGATTTCCGGGTTGTCGCAGCGCAGCCACTGGCCGCTGACCGGGAAGCCGCCAAAACCTTTGCTCTCCGGGATGCCGGACATCTGCAGCAGCGGCAGGGCCGCGCCGCCGGCGCCCAGGAACACGAAGCGGGCGTCCACTTCACGGCTGCCGCCGCTGTTGACGTCCTTGATGCTGACGGTCCAACCGCTGCCGTTACGGCGCAGGCCGACGACCTTCTTGCTGTATTTGACCTGCGCGTCCGGCGCGTCACCCAGCAGCTTCAGCAGCTTCAGGGTCAGGGCGCCGAAGTTGACGTCGGTGCCTTTGGCCACGCGGGTCGCGGCGATGTGCTGGTCGGCAGGGCGGCCAGGCATCATCAGCGGCATCCAGTCGTTCATCACGGCCTTGTCTTCGGTGTACTCCATCTCGGAGAAGGCATGGTGCTGCTTGAGCAGCTCGAAGCGCTTCTTGAGGAAGGCAACACCCTTGTCACCCTCGACGTAGCTCAGGTGCGGGACAGGGTTGATGAACGCACGCGCCGAGCCGAAGTTGTCCTTCTTGCTCAGGTAGGCCCAGAACTGGCGCGAAACCTCGAACTGGGTGTTGATGTGCACGGCCTTCTTGATGTCGATGCTGCCATCGGCGGCCTGCGGCGTGTAGTTCAGCTCGCACAGGCCGGCGTGGCCGGTGCCTGCGTTGTTCCAGGGGTTGGAGCTTTCCGCGGCTCCGGAGTCCATCGCCTCGACGACCTCAAGCTTCAGGGTCGGGTCAAGCTCCTTGAGCAGTACGGCCAGGGTGGCACTCATGATGCCCGCGCCTACCAGTACCACATCAACCGATTCGTTCTGCGCCATTTAACGCGTCTCCACAATCTACAGCTACCTAATTGACAGCATAGGACCTGGGGTTGCCAGGGTCGCCATGTCCGGCTTTTCGCAGTTCTTGCAACTTCCGCGGACACCGCCAACCAGTCTTCGGGTTCAGGTATTGAACGCCGTTTGCCAGGGCTGCGGCAATTCGACTTATGGTCAAGGTGTCGTGCGTGCGTTATGGAGCGGGTCAGGCACTCATGCAGGATGAGCGCATTTGCCGCCTGTTCAGGGCTGTTCGGGACACATCTGCCGCTTTTACACATGCCAGACTGTTCATTTGCTCGCCACACTCTTGTGAAGTTGTGAAAACCGTTTTTTCACGCTCTTTTGGAGACGTGAACCTCAAAAAGGGACTGCGCGATGGCAACCCGCAGGTTCATGCAGCGTGAAGGGCCGGAAAAGCAGGCACGACAGCCGATGCAAGACCTCAGTGGAAGGCTCTCTGTGGGCGAAGCGTTGAAGTTGCCGGGGTCAATCGGCGAGTGCGGGGCCCGATCAGGAGACGTCCTTATAATCGGGGGGAGATTATAACGATGTCGCGGGCAGAAATGTCGCCATTCGTGGTTTTTATTGCAGCGTTTGTCAGGCCAGGCGCATGCGCGGCTGCCAATGCCGGCTTGCGCGGGCGCAAAGCACAGGCCCGGGCAGTGCATGAAAGCATTGTCACAAGCGGGCTGGGACCGATGACTGGCCGATGCGGGGCTGGGTATACTGTGCGCCTTAGCCGCATTTTCTGGAGAAACGCGCATGTTGCAACGTCTGTTGTTCGGTTTGCTTGCCGTGGCCAGCCTCAGCCTGGTCGGTTGTGCCCACAGCCCGCAACAACTCAACCCGCAACCCACGCTCAAGGCCCAACTCGCGCCGGTCGGTCATGGCCAGCCGGTGGTGGTCCGGGTGGTTGACGGTCGCCCATCGCAGTCGCTGGGTACCCGTGGTGGCATGTACCCTGAAACCAGCACCATCAGCGTCAGTGGCAACGACGTGGTGCCCAAGCTGCAAGCCCAGGCTGAAGCGGCTGTGCGCCTGCTCGGCTTCACGCCTACGGCCAACGCCTACAACGCGCCGCAGTTGACCGTGACCCTGGCCGAGCTGAAGTACCAGTCGCCCAAAGACAACCTGTACGTGACCGAAGCCACGATCGGTGCCACCTTCCGTGCCGACGTGAAGAATGGCGGCCGCAGCTACAGCGGCCGTTACGGCGCGTCGCTCGACCAGCGCTTCGGCATGGCACCGAACCAGGACACCAACACCCAGTTGGTAGGCGACGTTCTGAGCGATGCGCTGACCCGCATGTTCAAAGACCCGAGCATTGGCCAGATCCTGGCCCAGTAAGCCCTCTGCGCTGCTGAAAACCCGCTGCCTGGTCGCTAGGCAGCGGGTTTTTTTGTGCCTCGCCCACGCTTGCCGGTGGGGTGGCCGGCGCAGGTTCACGCCGCCTCTATGTGGAAATCCAGCAGGCTGAAGCCAGTGCCGGCGTCCACCTCCGGCAGGTCTGCATGCACATGCCCGCCCAGCGCGCAGTAGACCAGCCACTGGCGGTCTTGCACATTGATGGCAAAACCATCGATCAGCGCCTGTTGCTCCTCGCTTTGGGCAACGAGGTAAAGGCGGTCCTGGTTTTCGGCGTGCAGCATGAAGTAGCTCCGGTTCATGGGAAGGTCGACAGGGTGGCCTGCTCAGATGACGAGCCGATGACAGATGAAATTAAATGACAGTTTGTCGCCAATGCCGGGCAGCGAAGGGCGAGTTGCGTAGAATGCGGGCCTTCGCCGTCGCTTACACCGAGGTTGCGTGATGTCCTTGCAAGTGCTTTGGGTTTTTCTGGCCGCCCATCCCACCAAGTTGATCAATGTGCTGGCGCTGCTGCTGACCTGCCCGGGCGGGTTGCTGCTGCAAAGCGCGCGGCGGCGCGCGGCCGAAACCCGCGAGAGCCTGGCGTTTGAGGAGGGGGTAGTGGATGCCTTCGACCTGCGGGTGCCCAAGTACTTCTACATTCTGGGCTTCGCTTGCCTGGCCATGGCGCTGCTGCTGTCCTGGCTCAGCACCTGGGTTTGAGATTGGGGGGCTGCAAGGCAGCCCCGCAATCGGTCAGGCAACCGGCGCCTGCTGCCTGACCTGGTACTGGTTGCGCACCGGTGTCGCATACTGCAATACCAGGTACGGCCGCTGCTCTTCAGGGCAGGCGGCCAGCCGACGTTGCCATTCTTCCTTGGCCTTGGCCAGTTCGTCGGCCGGGAACACCTGTTCTGCGCCAGGTACCTGCAGGGCTTCGTCCTTACCCTCCCACATTGCGTAGGCCAGGTAATGCACCGGGAACAAGCGGTAGCCAGCCAGGATCTGACGGTCGATTTCTGCGGCCAACTGCTTGGTATCCTCGTAGTACTCGGTCACCGGTGGCGCGAAGTTGATGTGCACCCGGCCCTTGTAGCCGGTAATGCCCTTGGCGATGCTGTTGTCGTCCTCACCTGGGGCCTTCTGGTAGCTGCCAGTGGTGGCGCGGATATACAGCTCGCGGGCTTTGGCCTGGTCGCACGGGTCGTACTCGTAGCTGATCGACACCGGCGTCAGGTTCAGGCTCTGGATGACGGCGCCGAACGCCTCGTCCTTGCGGCTCATGTGGAACATCTTGAGGATCGCCGAGTCGGTGCGGTCGTCACCGTCCTTGGCGCGGCCCTCGGCCTGGGCGATCCAGATCGAGGTGGCGTCGTTGCGGATCGAGTGGTTGATGTAGGCCGAGAGCAGCTGATAAGCCGCCAGCTTTTCACGGCGCCCGCTGATCGAACGGTGCACGATGAAACTCTTGTTCAGGCGCATCATGTCGCTGACGAACGGCTTTTGCAGCAGGTTGTCGCCAATGGCGATGCGCGGCGTGGGCAGGCCGGCGTGGTACACCGCGTAGTTGACGAAGGCCGGGTCCATCACGATGTCGCGGTGGTTGGCCAGGAACAGGTAGGCCGTACCTGCCTTCAGCTGCTCCACACCGGAATAGGTGACGCCGTCGGTGGCGCGGTCGATGGTCTGGTCAACGTAGTACTCGACCTTGTCCTGCAGGGTGGAAACGCAGGTCACACCGGCGAATTCCTTGCGCAGGCGGCGGGCGATCAGCGGTTTGAGCAGCCAGCCGAAAGCCCCGGCTGCCCGCGGGAAGCGGAAGTGGGTGAGGATATCGAGGAATGCCGGGTCGCTGAGCAGGCGGGCCAGAACCGCAGGTACCTCAGCGTCGTCGTAGGGTCGGATGGCATCGAATTCGCCCATCATGCTCTCTTGTTGGAAACGGCTAGGGTAATAAACAGGGGCAGGCTCCGAAAAACGGCTCGGACGCACACGGGCCCCGTAAACAGACCGACAATTATACGCATAAGTCACCCCGGAGGCCGCGATGCTCGAAACTGCGTTCTACGATTGCCCTTATTGCGGCGAAGAGGTCGAAACCACGGTGGACCTGTCCGGTGGCGATCAGGAGTACATCGAGGACTGCCAGGTGTGCTGCAGGCCGATTCGTTTCGTGCTGCAGGTGCATGGCGAGGAATGGATGCTGGATGTCTACGGCGAGAACGAATGATGCGGCGGATCTACGAACCGGAAAACCTGCTTGAAGCCGAAATGCTGGCCGGGATGCTCGCCAGTGAAGGCATCGCGGTGCAGGTGGTGGGCCGTGACCTGATCGGTGCAGTCGGCGAGCTGCCCATGCAAGGGTTGCTAGGGCTTGCGGTCGCCGATGAGCAGGCCGAGTACGCACGGCAGCTGATCGATGCGTACAATGAGGCCCAGCCACTGGTTGGCGACGAACCGGAGAGTATCCCCGGTACCTTGATCTGCTAGGTTCTGAATTCGCTCATGTGTGGACGTTACGCCCTGTTTCGCTGGCCCCAGGCCCTTGCCAGTCTGCCGGGGTTCCCCGCGGGCCAGCCGGCCCAATGGAATATCGCACCTGGGGCATCGGTGCTGATCCAGCGCCAGCTTGACGGCCAGCAGCAACTGGCCATGGCGCGTTGGGGGCTGACCCCGGCGTGGCTCACCGACCTGTCCCGCACCCCCGCTCATGCCCGCGCCGAAACCCTGGCCGAGCAACCGATGTTCCGTGAGGCGTTTCGCCAGCGCCGCTGCCTGATGCCGGCCAACGGCTTTTACGAGTGGCGGGGCACGGTACGCAAGCGTCCTTATTGGCTGACGCCGGGGGAGGGCGCCTCGTTGTACTTTGCGGCCATATGGGAAGCCTACCCCGTGCAGGACCAGGTGTGGCTGAGTTGCGCGGTGGTGACCCAGGCGGCCATGAACCAGCGCCGGCCGCTGATCCTCGACGATGCGGGCCAGGCTGCCTGGCTCGATCCGGATACGCCGGTTACCCGCTTGCACGAACTGCTGGCCAGCCCGCCTGCGCCACTGCGCGAAAGGGCCTTGGCGAATTTAGTCAATGACCCGAAGCTGGATGCGCCGGAGTGTCTTACCCCGCTTTGATGGGTGGCCGGTGCTGGTGATGAAAATCTTCCCTGCGGCTATGGCGGCTACCGGCGAGTCGGCCTAGGATACGGCGCATGCAAAAAAGGGAGTGTTTTCATGCGTAAGTCTTTTGTCGTCAGCCTGTTGAGTGCTGGCATCGTGCTGGGCGGCTGCCAGGCGGTGAATACCACCAGTGGCGGTGCTGTCGGCGTCGAGCGCCAGCAGTACATGTTCAGCATGCTCTCCACCGATGAAGTCAACCAGATGTACGCCCAGTCGTACCAGCAGACCCTCGGTGAAGCCTCCAGCAAGGGGGTGCTCGACAAGTCCAGTGCCGATGCCAAGCGTGTGCAGGCCATCGCCAGCCGGCTGATTGACCAGGCCCCCAAGTTCCGCCCGGATTCCGCGCAGTGGGACTGGCAAGTCAACGTGATCAAGAGCGACGAGCTGAACGCCAACTGCGGCCCTGGCGGCAAGATCATCGTGTATACCGGCCTGATCGATCAGCTCAAGCTCACCGACGCGGAAATTGCCGCCGTTGTCGGTCACGAAATCGCCCACGCCCTGCGTGAGCACAGCCGCGAGGCGATGTCCAAGGCCTATGGTGTGGAAATGGCGCGCCAGGGGGCGGGTGCCATCTTTGGCCTGGGCCAGAACAGCATGGCCATGGCCGACACCGTGGTGAACTACGCCATGACCCTGCCCAACAGCCGGGCCAACGAAAACGAAGCCGACCTGATCGGCCTGGAGTTGTCGGCCCGTGCCGGCTACGACCCGAACGCCGCAATTACCTTGTGGAACAAGATGAGCAAGGCGTCCGAAGGCGCCCCGCCCGAGTTCATGAGCACTCACCCGGCATCTTCCAGCCGCATTGCATCGCTGCAGGCGGCCATTCCCAAGGTGATGCCGCTGTATCAGGCCGCGGCCAAGCCATGATCGCTTGAAGCGTGGGGGCGCACGGCGCCCCCGTGTTTTCCGGTTACCCGACCCAGCCACTGGCCTTCATCGCCGAGTACACGGCCACGATCGCCAGTACGAAGAACGCCGCGGCCGCCAGGCGACGGATCAGCGTCAGCGGCAGCTTGTCGGCTGCAAAGTTGCCCGCCAGCACCACGGGTACGTTGGCAATCAGCATGCCCAGGGTGGTGCCGATGATGACCATGATCAGGTGCGGGTATTGGGCCGCCAGCATCACGGTAGCGACCTGGGTCTTGTCACCGATTTCGGCGAGGAAGAACGCAATCAGCGTGGTCAGGAACGGGCCGAAGCGGCGCGCCGGGTTCTCGTCATCGTCCATTTTGTCCGGTACCAGGGTCCAGAGCGCCGTGGCGGTGAAGCTCGCGGCCAGGATCCAGTGCAGGGCCGAATCGCTGAAGACGCTACCGACCCACGCCCCCACGGCACCGGCTGCGGCATGGTTGGCCAGGGTGGCGGCGATGATGCCGGCAATGATCGGCCATGGCTTGCGGAAGCGCGCGGCGAGAATGAGTGCGAGCAGCTGCGTCTTGTCGCCGATTTCGGCGAGCGCAACGATGGCGGTGGGGACCAACAGAGATTCCAGCATCAGGATTCCTACGGGGGGCGGGTCGACACGGCTATGACACGTACAGCCTTCCCGCCCCGGGTAAGGTGTGCGTGTCATAGGTCTTGTCAAACCCCGGATCCGTCTATGCGGATCTCTCCATGCACGTGGGCATGGGGGTCGCACGCGCCATGGTCTGTGGACCAAGTATGTTGACGCGTACCGGGCGAGCGGTGGGCTCGCGGGAGACTACTCCCCTAGGACGGAGCGGATTCTGCCTTGGCAAAACGCTTTCGGCAAGCGCTGTTTTCAGCCATGCACGGCCTGGTAGATTCGGAAGCCTTCCGCCTCATCGCGTATCTGGCAGTTGCCCAGCGCCCCTTCGATCAGCGGCTGGTAGCGCAGGAAGCTATTGGCGACCAAGCGCATTTCGCCCCCTTTTCGCAGATGAACCGCTAATTTTCTCAGCAAGTTTTCCGAGGCCTGGTAATTGGTGTGCACCCCGGTATGGAACGGCGGGTTGCTAAGAATCAGGCTCAGGTCGAGCGGTGCTGCATCAATGCCATCACCGCTGATCACCTCACCTTCCAGGCCGTTTGCAGCCAGGGTCAGACGGCTGGCCGCCACGGCGAAGGCATCCACGTCCAGCAACGTCACCCGGTTGTGCGGGTAACGGCGCTTGACCGTGGCACCCAGCACCCCGGCACCGCAACCGAAGTCCAGCATGTGGCCGCTGGGCAGGTTGTCCAGGTGCTTGAGCAGCAGCGCAGTGCCGCGGTCCAGGCGGCCGTGGCTGAACACACCGGGCAGGCTGACCACTTGCAGCGGGCCGTCTTCCAAGGCCAGTTCGAAGCGCTGGGCCAGGCTCTGCAGCGGTGTCGCCTGCGGGGCCTGGTCGACCGTCACCTGCCACAGCTGGCAATGCCGCGCGCTGTCAAGCTTGCGCGGCTTGCCGAAAGCCTGCAACAGCTTGGCCGCGCCCTCGATGCCACCGCGTTTTTCACCGACCAGGTACAGCGCGCGACCCGCCAGGCGGGAAGCCAGGGCGTTGAGCAGGTAGGCGGCCAATTCGCGGGATTTGGGCAGGAACAGCACGGCGCTGTCGAACGCGCCCGCCGGGGGCTCTACGCCATACTGGCTGCGGCCCGCAAAGCAGCCTTCGAGCACGGCCTGGTCGCCGGCGTGCCACGACCAGGCGCGAGCTTCGGGCAACTGCCCGAGCAAGCCGTCGGCGGGGGCGCCTGCGAGCAGCAGCGGGCCCTGGAACAGCTCCGCCTGGCGGAGCAATACTTCACTGCGCGGGTCCATGAACGACGCCTCCTAGAAAAAAGTGGCGCAGTGTAGCAGAGCCCGGCGCCTGGCTCAGCTGACCACGCGGCGTGGCTGCCCGGCGAAAAAGGCCTGGGCGTTCTCGCTGAGCTGGCCGACGATACGCTGGCGCGCCTCCACCGCGCCCCAGGCGCTGTGTGGGGTGATGATCAGGCGCGGGATACCGGCTTCGAGCAGCGGGTTGCCGTTGACCGGCGGCTCCACGCTCAATACGTCGGTGGCAGCGCCGCCCAGGTGGCCACTGCGCAGCGCATCGGCCAGGGCCTGCTCATTGATCAGGCCGCCGCGCGCGGTGTTCACCACCAGCGCCCCAGGCTTGAGCAGGGCCAGCTCGCGCGCCCCCAGCATGTGCCGGGTGTGCTCGTTCAAGGGGCAGTGCAGGGTCAGCGCGTCAACCTGCGGCAACAACGCCTCCAGCGGCAGCCGGTCGGCGCGCTGCGGGCGGCCGGGGATCAGCCCGCTCAGTACGCGCATGCCGAACGCTTCGGCCAGCCGCGCCACCGCGCCGCCCAACTCACCGTGGCCAAGCAGGCCAAGGGTTTTGCCCTGCAGTTCGACAATCGGGAAATCCAGCAGGCAGAACTGGTTGGCCTTGGCCCATTGCCCCTCTGCCACCGCCTGGTGGTAGTCGCACAGCCGCGTGGCCAGCGCCAGCAGCAGCGCGAGGGTGTGCTGGGCGACAGACGGCGTGCCGTAGCCCTGGCAGTTGCACACCGTGATGCCCTGGGCGCGGGCGGCGGCCAGGTCGACGTTGTTGGTGCCGGTGGCAGCCACCAGAATCAGCTTCAATTGCGGGTTGGCGGCCAGCACGGCGGCGTCGAGCACAACCTTGTTGCTGACCACTGCTACCGCGCCCTGCAGGCGCTCGGCGACCTGTTCCGGGGCGGTGGCGGCGAACAGCTCGAACTGGTCGAACTGCTGCTGCAGGGGCGACAGATCCAGGTCGCCGAGGTCCAGGGACTGGTGGTCGAGAAACACGGCGCGACGCGGGCTGGGCATGAACATCTCCTGGGCAGGGGCGGGTTTGTGGTGGGCTCCCGGCGCAGTGTCTAGCTCAACCTCGCCGCCCGTCAACGCCTTGCGGCTCATACCTTGGCCAGGCAAATCATTCCTTCGGCTGATTTGGCCGTCACATTGGCGAACTACAGTAACTCCCCAGATCAGCTCCCCACAGACTTTTCCGGCCCGCTTCCAAGAAAGGGATACCCATGTTGCAGACCCGCATCATCAAGCCCGCCGAGGGCGCCTATGCCTATCCATTACTGATCAAGCGCCTGCTGATGTCTGGCAGCCGCTACGAAAAGACCCGCGAAATCGTCTACCGCGACCAGATGCGGCTGACCTACCCACAGCTCAACGAGCGTATCGCCCGGCTGGCCAACGTGCTGACCGAGGCCGGGGTCAAGGCCGGTGACACCGTGGCGGTCATGGACTGGGACAGCCACCGCTACCTGGAATGCATGTTTGCCATCCCGATGATCGGCGCCGTGGTGCATACCATCAACGTGCGCCTGTCACCCGAGCAGATCCTCTACACCATGAACCACGCCGAAGACCGGGTGGTGCTGGTCAACAGTGACTTTGTCGGCCTGTACCAGGCCATCGCCGGGCAATTGACCACCGTCGACAAGACCGTACTGCTGACCGATGGCCCGGCCCAGGTCGCCGACCTGCCCGGGCTGGTGGGTGAGTACGAACAACTGCTCGCCGCCGCCAGCCCGAGCTACGACTTCCCCGACTTCGACGAGAACTCGGTGGCGACCACGTTCTACACCACTGGCACCACCGGCAACCCCAAGGGCGTGTACTTCACCCATCGGCAACTGGTGCTGCATACCCTGGCCGAGGCTTCGGTCACCGGCAGTATCGACAGCGTGCGCCTGCTGGGCAGCGATGACGTCTACATGCCGATCACGCCGATGTTCCACGTGCATGCCTGGGGCATTCCCTACGCGGCCACCATGCTCGGCATGAAGCAGGTGTATCCCGGTCGTTACGAGCCCGAGATGCTGATCAGGCTGTGGCGTGAAGAGAACGTCACCTTCTCCCACTGTGTGCCGACCATCCTGCAGATGCTGCTCAACTGCCCGACTGCCCAAGGCCAGGACTTCGGCGGCTGGAAGATCATCATCGGCGGCAGCTCGCTGAACCGGTCGCTGTACCAGGCGGCGCTGGCCCGCGGCATCCAGCTGACCGCAGCGTACGGCATGTCCGAGACCTGCCCGCTGATATCCGCCGCGCACCTGAACGACGAGTTGCAGGCCGGCAGTGAGGATGAGCGCGTCACCTACCGTATCAAGGCCGGGGTGCCGGTGCCGTTGGTGGAGGCGGCGATTGTCGACGGCGACGGCAACTTCCTGCCCGCCGATGGCGAAACCCAGGGCGAGCTGGTGCTGCGTGCACCGTGGCTGACCCAGGGTTACTTCAAGGAGCCGGAAAAGAGCGAAGAGCTGTGGCTGGGCGGCTGGCTGCACACCGGCGACGTCGCCACCCTCGACAACATGGGGTACATCGACATACGCGACCGTATCAAGGATGTGATCAAGACCGGGGGCGAGTGGGTGTCGTCACT
The DNA here is from genome assembly GCF_003205245.1 of Pseudomonas sp. MB-090624. Classification (NCBI taxonomy): domain Bacteria; kingdom Pseudomonadati; phylum Pseudomonadota; class Gammaproteobacteria; order Pseudomonadales; family Pseudomonadaceae; genus Pseudomonas; species Pseudomonas sp. MB-090624. Next base: position 52,253 of record NZ_QJRK01000045.1, read on the forward strand.
CGACCTGGAAGACCTGGTCAGCCGCCACCCGGCCGTGCGTGAAGTCGCGGTGGTGGGGGTGGCCGACCCGCAGTGGGGCGAGCGCCCGTTTGCCCTGCTGGTGGTGCGCGAGGGCATGGCGATCGATGCGAAAGCGCTGAAGGACCACCTCAAGCCGTTCGTCGAGCAAGGCCATATCAATAAATGGGCGATTCCCAGCCAGATCGCCGTTGTTACTGAAATTCCCAAGACCAGTGTCGGCAAGCTGGACAAGAAGCGCATACGCCAGGACATCGTGCAGTGGCAGGCCAGCAACAGCGCCTTCCTGTCCACCCTGTAAACCCGGGGCGGGTCGCGTGCGACAGAACGCGACCCGCGTTCTAGAGCGGCTGGCGCCTTGCCAAATGGTAAAAATGCGCCATCCTTGAGCACTGCCAGCACGCGATCAAGGAAAAAACCAACGAGTGGTTGGCACGGAGCGCAAATCACACTTTAGAGGGATCAAGCGCCTGTGCCTTGCTGGCTATAGTCGGGGCCAGGGGATTTTCAGGAATGGGGGAGGGCGTCACGCGCTAGCCGTGCCGCCGCGGGCGCAAGCCTGCAAACCGGTCACTCGGGCCGTTCTTGAAAGGACTCACTGCCATAACAATAAAGTACATGGAGTAGCGTCGATGAAATCTGCAAATCCGTTCTGGCGCCGGGCCAAGCTGCCCTTGGCCGTCAGCATCGCTTCCACGCTCGCAAGTCCTGCTTTCGCTGTCAGTTTCAACATCGGTGAAATCGAAGGCCAGTTCGACTCGTCGCTCTCCATTGGCGCCAGCTGGTCGACCGCCAACCCCAACCGGAACCTGATCGGGGTGAACAACGGCGGCAAGGGCCTGTCGCAGACCTCCGACGACGGTCACCTGAACTTCAAGAAGGGCGAAACCTTCTCCAAGATCTTCAAGGGTATCCATGACCTGGAGCTCAAGTACGGTGATACCGGCGTATTCGTGCGCGGCAAGTACTGGTATGACTTCGAGCTGAAGGACGAAGGTCGCGAATTCAAGGACATCAGCGATTCCAACCGCAAGGAAGGGGCCAAGTCGTCCGGCGCCGAACTGCTCGACGCCTTCGTCTACCACAACTACTCGATCGGTGATCAGCCGGGCTCGGTTCGCCTCGGCAAGCAGGTGGTCAGCTGGGGCGAAAGTACCTTCATCGGTGGCGGCATCAACGCGATCAACCCCATCGACGTGTCGGCGTTCCGCCGCCCGGGTGCCGAGATCAAGGAAGGCCTGATTCCGGTCAACATGTTCTACATCTCGCAGAGCCTGACCGACAACCTGTCGGCCGAGGCCTTCTATCAGCTGGAGTGGGACCAGACGGTCGTCGACAACTGCGGCACGTTCTTCTCGCAACCCGACATCATCGCCGATGGCTGTACCGACAACCTGCGCGTGCTCAACAGCAGCCGCACGGTACCGGGCGCCGCCCAGCAGTTTCTTGCCACGCGCGGCGTGAACATCAACGAAGAGGGCGTGATGGTGCGCCGTGGTGCCGACCGCGATGCGCGTGACAGCGGGCAGTTCGGTGTGGCCATGCGCTACATGTTCGAGCCGCTGGACACCGAGTTCGGTGCCTACTTCATGAACTACCACAGCCGTGCGCCAATCTTCAGCGCCACAGGGGCCGCACCTTCGGTATTTGCAGGGCTCAGCGCGCTGCCTGCGCAACTGCGGGCGCTGGCGCCGCTGATCGTGGCCGGCAATTCCGAGTACTTCGTCGAATACCCGGAAGACATTCGCCTGTATGGCTTGAGCTTCTCCACCACATTGCCCACTGGCACCGCCTGGAGCGGCGAAATCAGCTACCGGCCCAACGCACCGGTGCAGCTCAATACCACGGACATCCTGTTTGCCGGGGTTCGCCCGATTGGTGGCGCGTTGAGCAACGCCTCGCTGCTGACAGGCACCCCTGGCCAGGACCTGCATGGCTATAGTCGCAAGGAGATCACTCAGTTCCAGACGACCCTCACGCACTTCTTCGACCAGGTGATGGGCGCCAGCCGCATGACCGTGGTCGGCGAGCTGGGTGTGACCCACGTCGGTGGCCTGGAGAACGCGCACGATACCCGCTACGGCCGTGACCCGGTATTCGGCCCAGGCCCGTTGCCCGCTACCGGCGGCGCAGATACCTGCCAGGCACTCAACAGCAGCACCATCGCCGGCGCGGGTGCAGGGGCCTTCACCGCCAACCTGAACCGCAATTGCGAGAACGACGGCTACACCACCAGTACCTCGTGGGGCTACCGCGCCCGCGTGATCTGGGATTACAACGACGTGTTCGCCGGGGTCAACCTGAAACCGAGCGTGGCCTGGTCGCACGACGTGTCGGGCTATTCGCCAGGCCCTGGCGGCAACTTCGAGGAAGGCCGCAAGGCAGTCAGCCTGGGTCTGGACGCCGAGTACCAGAACACCTACACGGCGAGCCTGTCGTACACCAACTTCTTCGACGGCAAGTACAGCACCGTGGATGACCGCGACTTCGTCGCCCTCAGCTTCGGCGTGAACTTCTAAGCCCACAGATCCAGGACAACACGACATGAACAAGACCAGAAGTCTGCTGCAAGCCGGTGTGCTGGGCCTGTCCCTGCTGGCGACCAGCGTCATGGCTGCGGTATCCGCCGACGAGGCGGCCAAGCTGGGTAGCACGCTGACCCCGATGGGCGCCGAAAAGGCCGGTAACGCCGATGGTTCGATCGGCCCATGGCAGCCCTTGTCGAAAACCGCAGGCAGCGTCGATGGCAAAGGCTTCCTGTCCGACCCGTACGGCAGTGAGAAGCCACTGTTCACCATCACTGCGCAAAACGCCGAGCAGTACAAGGACAAGCTCTCGCCAGGCCAGATGGCCATGCTCAAGCGTTACCCGGACACCTACAAGATCCCGGTATTCAAGACCCACCGCGGTTCCACCGTGCCTGCCGACGTGTTCGCCGCCATCAAGGAGAACGCCACCAAGACTACCCTGGTGGAAGGCGGCAACGGCCTGAGCAACTTCCGCACCGCGATACCGTTCCCCATTCCGAAAAGCGGCCTGGAGGTGATCTGGAACCACATCACCCGCTACCGGGGTGGCAGCGTCAGCCGCCTGGTTACCCAGGCCACGCCGCAACAGAACGGCTCCTTCAACCCCGTGTACTTTTCCGACCAGTTCGTCTTCCGCGACAAGATGAAGGATTACGACCCGAACAACCCGGGCAACATCCTGTTCTACTTCAAGCAGGAAGTTACCGCCCCGGCGCGCCTGGCCGGTACCGTACTGCTGGTGCACGAAACCCTCGACCAGGTCAAGGATCCGCGCAAGGCCTGGATCTACAACGCCGGCCAGCGCCGAGTGCGCCAGGCGCCACAGGTGTCGTACGACGGCCCGGGTACCGCCGCCGATGGCCTGCGCACGTCGGACAACCTGGACATGTACAACGGCGCGCCAGACCGCTATGACTGGAAGCTGGAGGGCAAGAAGGAGCTGTACATCGCCTCCAACGCCTTCAAGCTCGACGACCCCAAGCTCAAGTACACCGACATCATCAAGGCCGGGCACATCAACCAGGACCTGGCCCGTTATGAGCTGCGCCGTGTCTGGCATGTGGTCGCCACGCTGAAGCCGGGGCAGCGGCATATCTACGCCAAGCGTGACTTCTACATCGACGAAGACACCTGGCAGGCCGCAGTGATCGACCAGTACGATGGCCGTGGCCAGCTGTGGCGCGTGTCCGAGGCGCATGCCCAGCCTTACTACAATGTCGAGGTACCGTGGTACACCCTGGAGGCCATCTACGACCTGCAGTCTGGTCGTTACCTGGCGCTAGGTATGAAGAACGAAGAGAAGCGTGCTTATGACTTCGGCTTCAGTGCCAGCAAAGCCGACTTCCAACCGGCGGCGCTGCGTCAGTCCGGCATTCGCTGAGCAGAACGCATTCAAGCGCCGGTTTACCGTAATGTTGTTCACTTGTGTGTGATGTCACACTGATTGGGGCTGCTGCGCAGCCCATCGCGACACAAGGCCGCTCCCACAGGTACTGCACAGTACTCCAGCCCTATGTAATACCTGTGGGAGATTCTATGGTGCCTGGCAAGGGTAGCCGGAGCATCTTCAGCGCCTGTGAGATCGAGCGCCGCCCGCGCGGCGCAATCGCGAGCTGCGCTCGCTCCTACGTTTGTTTCGGGCCAGTAACGCCTGTGACAGGCGCGCGCG
>NZ_QJRK01000046.1:0-56340 GCF_003205245.1 Pseudomonas sp. MB-090624
TACTGGCCCGAAACAAACGTAGGAGCGAGCGCAGCTCGCGATTGCGCCGCGCGGGCGGCGCTCGATCTCACAGGCGCTGAAGATGCTCCGGCTACCCTTGCCAGGAACCATAGAATCTCCCACAGGACCACGCTAAGCTTGAGCTCTGCACTGCTCCTGTGGGAGCCCGGCTTGCCGGCGATGGGCCGCAAAGCGGCCCCAATCGCTTGACTGACCGACATTAGGCGTTACGCCGCTCTTCAGCCAGGCACGCCGCGGCCGTGAACAGCACATCGGTGGAGGAGTTCAGCGCGGTCTCCGCCGAATCCTGCAACACCCCGATGATGAAGCCCACCGCAACCACCTGCATGGCAATTTCGCTGGGGATGCCGAACAGGCTGCACGCCAGCGGAATCAGCAGCAGCGACCCCCCTGCCACGCCGGAGGCACCGCAGGCACAGACGGCTGCCACCACGCTGAGCAGCAACGCTGTCGGCAGGTCGACCGGGATACCCAGGGTATGCACTGCGGCCAGCGTCAGCACGGTGATGGTGATCGCCGCACCGGCCATGTTGATGGTGGCACCCAGCGGGATCGACACCGAATAGGTGTCTTCATGCAAGCCAAGGCGCTCTGACAGTGCCAGGTTGACCGGGATATTGGCCGCCGAACTACGGGTGAAGAACGCGGTGATGCCGCTTTCGCGCAGGCACAGCAAGGTCAGCGGGAACGGGTTGCGGCGGATTTTCCAGTACACGATCAGCGGGTTCATCACCAGCGCTACGAACAACATGCTGCCGATCAGCACTGCCAGCAGGTGCAGGTAGCCGAGCAAGGCGTTCAGGCCGGATTGGGCCAAGGTCGCGCTGACCAGGCCGAAGATGCCCAGCGGGGCAAAGCGGATGACTACACGCACGATCAGGGTGACACCGTTGGACAGGTCCTCGACCACGGTGCGCGTGGTGTCGCCCGCATGGCGCAAGGCCACGCCCAGGCCCACGGCCCAGGTCAGCACGCCGATGAAATTGGCGTTGAGCAGGGCGTTGATCGGGTTGTCGACCGCGCTCAGCAACAGGTTCTGCAGTACCTCGGTAATGCCGCCCGGTGCGCTGAGCGTGGCTTCGCCGGTGCTGAGCACCAATGATGAGGGGAACAGCGTGCTGGCGATCACGGCCACCAATGCCGCGGCGAAAGTGCCCAGCAGGTAAAGCCACAGGATCGGGCGAATGTGGGTTTCCTGGCCATGCCGGTGGTTGGCGATCGAAGCCATGACCAGAATGAATACCAGTACAGGTGCCACTGCCTTGAGGGCACTGACGAAAACCTTGCCGAGGAAGGCCAGGTCGCCGGCCACGCTGGGGGCCAGCAGGGCCAGGGCGATACCGGCGAGCAAGCCGATGACGATCTGCGTCACCAGGCTGGTACGGTTGAGGAGGCGGAAAACAGAGGTCATGTGCAGCGTTATCTCGGATTCTGTAAAGGGCGGGACTTTAGCACAGAGCCTCGCCGGGCGGCCCGGCGCGCTTCGCGGCCACTGCCGCCCCGCAAGCGAACTCGGGACAGACCGTGCGAACCAGCCCGGTCACCAGTGGAACAGCTCTCGCCGCGCCCCCTCGGTGATTGCCACGATCCCTGGGTGCTTGACCTTGCGCTCCACCGAAATGGCATAGAACGACTCATGGACCGCCTCGGTCTGCCCGATCAGTTGCACGCCGTACTGTCGGCACACTTCCTCGGCGATCACACTGGGTGCAACGAAGATGCCGCTGCCCGACTGGCCGAAGGCCTGCATCAATGCGCTGTCATCGAACTCGCCGACAATGCGGGGCTGTACCTGCTGCTCGCCCAGCCACCGCAGCAAGCGGCTGCGCACCACGGTTTCCTGGCCGGGAATCAGCAGGGGGGCGTCCTGCAAGCAGGCAGGAAAGGCACCCGGGTAGCGCTTGGCCAATGCAGGGGTGGCAAAAAAACTCAGGCCGCATTCGCCAAGCTTCTGGCTGTAGCCCTTGATATCCAGGTTGTTGGGCATGGGGCTGTCGGAAATCACCAGGTCCAGGCGCTGGATGGCCAGGTCGCCGAGCAGCCGTTCGAGCTTGTCTTCGCGGCAATTGATGCGCAACACGTCGTCCAGCTCCATGGTCGGGGCCAGCAGGCGATAGACGATGGACTTGGGTACCACATCGGCTACGCCCACGCGGAACAGGATCTGCTCCTGTGGCCCGGCGCGCAGCATGGCCTCCAGTTCGCCACCAAGCTGGAACATCTGTTCGGCATAAGCCAGCGTCTGGCGGCCGGTTTCGGTCAGCTCCAGCTGCCGCCCCACACGCTGGAACAACTCCAGGCCGTAGGTGTGTTCGAACAGGCTGATCTGCCCGCTGATGGTTTGCGGGGTCAGGTTCAGCTGTGCGCTGGCGCGGGCGATGCTGCCGGTCCTGGCCACTGCCCAGAAGTAGTGCAACTGGCGGTAGTTGAGCACACTGTTTTCCCGATTCGTAAAACCCGAAGTATAACCGTTGAAAATACGAATTTTCCTGATGTATCGGCGTGTCTAGAATCCTTCGTTATCAGGCGCCTTGTGCGCTGCTGAAGTCACCACAAGCGAGGAACCCATGCTGCACTTGAAATCCATCGGCACGCCGCTGGTACTGGCCCTGGCGCTGTTTGCCCTGGCTGGTTGCGACCAGGCCGAGAAGTCCGCCCAGCAGATGCTCGACCAAGCTGCTCAATCGGCCAAGCAGGCCATCGACGACACCAACAAGGCCGCCCAGCAGGCGCTGAGCGAAGCCATTGGCAGTGAAGGGCAGAAGCCCGTGCAAGCTGAAAAGAACGAAAAAAGCCAGGAAATTTGACCCCAACCGCCGTTGCAGGATGTGAACAATGGAATATCTGCTGGAACTCGCCGCTAGCCCTACCGCCTGGATTGCCCTGGCTACGCTGGTGGCCATGGAAATCGTACTGGGCATCGACAACCTGATCTTCATCTCGATCCTGACCAACAAGTTGCCGGTGGCGTACCGTTCCAAGGCGCGGCGCATTGGCATCAGCATGGCCCTGATCATGCGCCTGGCGTTGCTCAGCACGGTGGCCTGGATCGTCCAGCTGACCGACCCTGTATTCGAAGTGTTCGGCAATGCGTTCTCGTGGAAAGACATGATCCTGATTGCGGGTGGCCTGTTCCTGTTGTGGAAGGCTACCAAGGAAATTCACGAAAACGTCGACCCGCACGGTGCCAAGGAAGAGGCCAAGGTGGGCTCCACGGTGACCTTGGGCTTCGCTGCGGCGATCTTCCAGATCCTGCTGCTGGATATCGTGTTCTCGGTAGACAGCATCATCACCGCCGTGGGCATGACCGAGCACCTGCCGATCATGATCATCGCCGTGATCACTGCCGTGATCGTGATGATGGTCGCGGCCGACCCACTGGCCAACTTCATCAACGACAACCCGACTGTCGTGATGCTGGCCCTGGGCTTCCTGATCATGATCGGTATGACGCTGATTGCCGAAGGGTTTGGTGCCCATGTGCCCAAAGGCTACGTGTACGCTGCGATGGCGTTCTCCACCGCGATCGAGATCCTCAACATTCTCGCACGCAGGGCGCGGCTCAAGCGTGAGGCAGCTGAGCATTGACGGTGGGCAGCGGGGCGCTTTGCGCCCCGTTTGGCTGCTGAATGCTGCGCGGTCAGTGCACCCCCGCAGGCCGCCGTGCGCGCTGTACGTGCCGGGTTTTGACCGGCACCTGCGGCGGTTGTTGATTGGGCTGTGCATGACGCCGCACGATACGTAGTACACCCCATAGCATGGCGGCTGCGACGCTCAGCCACATGCCGACCAGCATGAGGATTGCCAGGGTCAGGCTCATCTGTGCCTCCATCGCTGCGGCAAACGCCAGAGTGACCGGCGTTTGCGTTCCAGACACTGCTTTAGTCTAGCCTTTCGCCTGGGACGTTCCATCGAACAAAGGTCTATCTCTGAGTCCGATTCGCTCCAAGCCGCTGTCGGACTATACCCGCGCCGTCGTCGGACCTATGATCAGTGGCCAGAGCTGGGCGCTGCCTGCCCGGCGTTGGAACAAGCGAGTGTCCATGCAGCTATCTTCCTTCAAGAGCGCCCGGCGGCTGCTGTCGGTCTTCATCGTGGCAGCCAGCCTGGCGGGCTGTGCCAGTGCGCCGCCCGCCAATCTCAAAGGCCTGCCGCAACGGGTCGAAATCAGCAGCGTGCCATTCTACCGGGGCAACGCCAACCATAGCGGCGCCATGGCCCTAGCAGCAGTGTTGTCGCAACAGGGGGCACCGATTACCCCGGGGCTGCTGGACAAGCCCCTGAACCTGCCACAGGGTGCCGACGCACTGGGTACCGCCATCCCTAGCGTGGCGCGGGATTACGGCATGGTGGTGTACCGCCTGGACAAGCAACTGGATGCGCTGTTGACCCAAGTGGCGGCGGGCAACCCGGTACTCTTGCGCTACGAAGACGGTTCCGCCTGGTGGGGCGAGCCGCGCTATGCGGTGCTGATCGGTTATGACCGCTACAAGCAGCGGGTGCTGCTGCGCTCGGGCATGCACCGCCGGCACATGATGGCATTCGACGCGTTCGCTTCGGCGTGGGCCGAGCAGGGCAGTTGGGCAGTGCTGGTGCAGCCGCCACGGCAATTGCCGGCTGAAGTGGATAGGCAACGCTGGTTGCAGGCGGCGGAAGAGTTATCGCGGGCGGGGCAGGAAATCGCGGCGAAGCAGGCGGTGAACAGCCTGAACAAATGATCGTTCCCATCATGGCCTTTTCGCAGGCAGACCCGACCCTCCACGAGCGTGTGCGCACCGCACAGCCCCATGGAGGAGCGGGTCCCGCCCCGAGGAGGCCTGCTACATCAGAAGCCCAGGCGGTCGCGCAGGCTGTAGTACCAGGCACCGATAGCGCTGAACGGCACGCGCAGCATCTGGCCGCCTGGGAACGGGTAGTGCGGCAGGCCGGCGAAGGCGTCGAAACGCTCGGCCTGGCCGCGCAGGGCTTCGGCCAGCACCTTGCCCGCCAGGTGGGTATAGGTCACGCCGTGGCCCGAGCACCCCTGGGAGTAATAGATGTTGTCGCCGATGCGACCTACCTGTGGCAGGCGCGACAGGGTCAGCAGGAAGTTGCCGGTCCAGGCGTAGTCGATTTTCACGTTCTTCAGTTGCGGGAAGGCCTTGAGCATCTTCGGGCGGATGATCGCTTCGATGTTGGCCGGGTCACGTGCGCCGTACACCACGCCACCGCCGAAGATCAGGCGCTTGTCGCTGGTCAGGCGGTAATAGTCGAGCAGGTAGTTGCAATCTTCCACGCAGTAGTCCTGCGGCAGCAGGGTGCGCGCCAGCTCTTCGCCCAGGGGTTCGGTGGTGATCACCTGGGTGCCGCATGGCATGGATTTGGCGGCCAGCTCTGGCACCAGGTTGCCCAGGTAGGCGTTACCAGCGACGATGATGAATTTGGCGCGGACCTTGCCCTGTGGGGTATGCACCACAGGGTTGGCGCCGCGCTCGATGCGCACGGCCGGGGTTTGCTCATAGATGATGCCGCCCAGCGACTCGACCGCTGCTGCTTCGCCCAGCGCCAGGTTCAGCGGGTGGATGTGACCGCCGCTCATGTCGAGCATGCCGCCGATGTAGCTGTCGCAGGCCACCACCTCGCGGATGCGCTTCTGGTCCATCAGCTCCAGCTGGTTGTGGCCGAAGCGCTCCCACAGGCGCTTTTGCGATTCCAGGTGGCCCATCTGCTTGCTGGTGAGCGCGGCGAAAACGCCGCCGTCCTTCAAGTCGCACTGGATGTTGTACTTGGCCACGCGCTCGCGAATGATACGCCCGCCTTCGAAGGCCATGTGGCCCAGCAACTGGGCCTGTTCAGGGCCCACAGTGCGTTCGATCACGTCGATGTCGCGGCTGTAGCTGTTGACGATCTGGCCACCGTTGCGGCCCGAGGCACCGAAGCCGACCTTGGCGGCTTCGACGATGCTCACCTTGAAGCCGTTCTCCAGCAGGAACAGGGCGCTGGACAGGCCGGTGTAGCCGGCGCCGATGATGCATACATCGGTTTCCACCTCACCCTGCAGCGCCGGACGTGGCGGCACCGGGTTGGCCGAGGCGGCGTAGTAGGACTGGGGGTAGGGGGTGTTAGCCATGCTGCAGGAACCTCGTGTTTTATATTTTTAACGAATGTAGCGATGCTATCAATAATAATAAACACCCGCTAGTCGTCTGTTGAAAATCCCTCACACAGTCGCAAGCGACCCTTCTCTATAAAGAGGTTTAGATTCAGTAGCTTAGCGCGAAAAAAAGTGTTGACAGGCTTTTCCAATTGCGTAGAATGCGCACCACACGACAGGCACATAGCTCAGTTGGTTAGAGCACCACCTTGACATGGTGGGGGTCGTTGGTTCGAGTCCAATTGTGCCTACCAAATCGAAGAAGGGGTGATCCGCAAGGGTCACCCCTTTTTTCATTGGTTTTTCCGGCGGTTGGCTGCAACACCGGGAAACTGCGAAAGTTTTTGATTTTTCTGAAAAAAACGCTTTACAGGTGCGCACTTGATCACTAAGATGCGCACCACACGACAGGCACATAGCTCAGTTGGTTAGAGCACCACCTTGACATGGTGGGGGTCGTTGGTTCGAGTCCAATTGTGCCTACCAAACTCCAGAAAGGGCGATCAGCAATGATCGCCCTTTTTGCATGTGCGCGTGAAGCAGCCTGTAACCTTTGGTCACGCTTCGGCCAGCGCGCAGCATGCTAGAATCCGCCCCTTCGAAACGGGAGGTACATGCGTGCGTAAACTGGCTGTGGTAATGGCAGTGCTCGCCCTGGCGGGCTGTGAGAACGAGGTCGAGGGCGTGCACAAGCAGGTGGCTGAACACTTGCACAACCCCAAGACGGCCAAGTTCGGCAACGTGCGGATCGACACCCAGGGCACCATCTGCGGCCAGGTCCGTGGCAAGGACGATGCCGGGCAGTACGAGGCCTACCGCAGCTACGTGGCGTTCAAGCGCGATGGCCAGTACGACATCATCGTGGACGAAACCGGCAACAACCTGCGTATCCGCGAGCTGTGTGGCGGTGCCGACCTGCAGCGTCGTGCCGAAGCGCTGGCCGACCAGCCGGCACCCGAAGGCTGGGATGTGGAGGTGGTGCAGGGCGCCAACATGGGCGCCCTCAGCGACATGACGGCCCGCCTGATCGAAAAGGGCATCCCGTCGTCGGTGGAATACCGCGATGGCAAGCCGGTGGTGCTGATGGGGCCGTTCCCTACTCGCGAAGAGGCGCAGGCCCGCCGCGACGAAGTCATGGCCAAATTGGGCACCGACTCGGTGGTCATCCAGCACGGCGCAGCGCGCTGACCTGCGCGGCCAACCCGCTCCCAAGGCGCATGATAGGCACCTTGCGCCCAGCATTGGCTATGCTTGGGTAGGGAGAGGCTGAAATGGGGGGCGCCTGATGTCGACACTGGAGCGGGCCATAGCCGTGGCCGCCAGGGCGCATGAAGGGCAATACGACAAGGGTGGGGCGGCGTATATCCTTCACCCTTTACGTGTGATGCTGCGGGTTGCCACACCGGAACAGCGCATTGTTGCGGTGCTTCACGATGTGATCGAGGATACCCCGCTGACCCTCTCCGACCTGGCGCGGGAGGGCTTCGCGCTGAAAATTCTCGCAGCCCTGCTGGCGCTCAGCCGGCGTGAAGGCGAAGCTTATCAGGACTTTGTCGTGCGCCTGGGTGACGACCCGCTGGCGCGCACGGTCAAACTGGCTGACCTGGCCGACAACAGTGACCTTTCGCGTATTCCCTGCCCAGGCCCTGCCGACCTGGCGCGGCTGGCGCGCTATCGCGAGGCCAGCGCTTACCTGCAGGCACTTCGTTAGTTCAGCCGCAAACCTTGAGGTTGACTTGGCATAAGATGCAGATTCAAGCATTCTGAACCGCCATACTCCGTGACCTCGACATAGCCCATGAGCAAGCCAGTGTTCCCCCAGCCCTTTCTAGCGATTGGCTGCTCCCAATGTCGTGACCTCGCTAGCCTGGGTTTCGACATTACCATGGCGTTCCAGCCCATAATCCATGTGCCTTCAGGCAGGCCGTTCGCCTACGAGGCACTGGTTCGCGGTGTGAACGGTGAAAGCGCTGCGCAAATTTTGGCCAAGGTAACTCCCGACAACCTGTACCGCTTTGATCAGGCCTGCCGCGTGAAGGCCATCGAGCAAGCGGCTGGGCTGGGCTTGGGACGGCAGAAAGACTGTAAATTGAGCATCAATTTTCTGCCCAATGCCGTCTACCGTGCCAGCACCTGCATCCGGGCTACCTTGGAGGCCACAGTCACATTCGACTTCCCCGCCAATCTGCTGATGTTCGAAGTGACCGAAGGCGAGCGGATCGAGGACACCGAGCACTTGAAGTCGATCTTCAAGGAGTACGAGCGACAGGGCTTCACCACTGCAATAGATGATTTTGGGTCGGGTTACTCAGGGCTGAATCTGCTCGCAGAATTTCAGCCGGCTGTGCTCAAGCTGGATATGGCTCTCACTCGGGGAGTCAATCAGGATGTGGTTCGCCAAGCCATCGTGGCCGGTATCGTATTGGTGGCCGAGCGGTTGGGCATTACGCTGATTGCCGAGGGGATCGAGACTGACGAAGAGTGCCAAGCACTGGCGGCGCTGGGAATTGATTTGATGCAAGGGTATCTGTTCGCTCGGCCGCAGGTGAATGGGTTGCCGTTGTTTGAGCGGCTGTCTTGACCTTGGCCTGATGGTGCTCCCCTGGGCGGCACAGCAGGCGCAGGCCGGTAGCAGCGAAAAGCGCCACGCTCATGCCTGGTCAGTCTTCCTTCGGCACCGTCCAGAAAATCTGCACGCCGCCATCGTCACGGTGGGCAAGGGTGACGTTGTCGTTCTCGGCAATTTCCCCGAGCAGGGTTTCCCAGTCGTCCGGGCTTTCCTGTTCCAGGCGGAAGATCAGCGCCGCGCGGCTGCGTTGGGCGGTGGGGCTGTTGATGATCTTCTGGATGCGAACACCCAGCTGAACGTAGCTGCTTGGGGTGGCGGAGGCGGTGCTGGACACAGGAATATCCTTGTTGTGCTGTATGTGCGTACAGTATTTCAGCGTAAGCAATTTCGCAACAGCTTGTCAGGGAAAATCCGGCGAGGCTGGCCAGAGGGTTCGCACTGTAGGTGCGGGTCTGGTGTAATGGCGCCATTTTCGGAAGCTGCGCATGTATCGATTTCTTTCTCGTTTTCCTACCTCTACAGGCCTGGTCCTGCTGATTGCCGGCGACTTTGGTGCGCTTGACGATGCCTGGGCCGATGCCCCCACTGCCGTGGTGATCGAGCCGCTGGTGGTGAGCGGTGCCTACCTGCCCACCCGTACGTTCGACCTGCCGTTCTCGGTCGATACCATCGACTTGTCCCGTGGCACTGACGGCCAGTTGGGCGTCAACCTGTCGGAAGTGCTGGGCAAGGTGCCAGGGCTGGTGGTGCAGAACCGCCAGAACTACGCCCAGGACCTGCAGGTTTCTTCGCGAGGCTATGGCGCCCGCTCGGCCTTCGGGGTGCGGGGCATCAAGCTGATCAGCGATGGGATCCCGGCCAGTACTCCCGACGGTCAAGGGCAAGCGGCCACGCTCAACCTGGATGTGGCCGAGCGCATCGAGGTGTTGCGCGGCCCGGCCGCCACCCTGTACGGCAGCAACGCCGGTGGGGTTATCCAGATGTTCAGCCGCGACGGTCAGGGCCCTGCCCAGGTAGGTGCCGAAACCACCTTCGGCAGCGACGGTTTCAACAAGAACCACCTGAGCGCCGAGGGCGGTAACGACACGGCCGGTTTCCTGCTGGATGCGTCGCGCATGGACACCGACGGCTACCGTGACCACAGCGCGGCGCGCCGTGACCAGACCTTCGCCAAGGTCCATTTCAAGCCGGATAGCGAATCGCGCCTGGCGCTGATCTACAGCAGCCTGGAACAGAACGGCACCCAGGACCCACTAGGGCAGACCTGGGAAGCCTACAAGCACGACCCGCGCTCCAGCGCGGCAGTGGCGCAAACCTATGACACGCGCAAGAGCATCGACCACCAGCAGTTGGGCATGAACTATGAGCGCTACGTAGGTGACGCCACGTTGCAGCTGAACCTGTACGCCGGGCAGCGCCGGGTGGTGCAGTACCTGTCCATTCCCAGGACGGTGGTCTCGAACAGCCAGCGCGGGGGTGGCGTGGTCGATTTCGATCGGCAGTTCCAGGGCGGTACGCTGCGCTGGATCCAGCCGGTTGCCCAGGTGCCCGGCAATCTCACCCTGACCTTTGGCGCCGATTACGACCAGAGCAAGGATGACCGCCGTGGCTACCAGAACTTCAGCGCTGACCAGTTGGGTGTGAAAGGCGAGTTGCGACGTGACGAGCAGGACACCGCCACCAGCCTGGACCCTTACCTGCAGGCGCACTGGGAAATCGGTAACTGGACCAGCGAGCTGGGCTTGCGCTACAGCAGCATGAACATGCGCGTCGATGACCATTACCTGGCCAACGGTGACGCCAGCGGCTCCAAACGGTATCAGCAAGCTACCCCTTCGCTGTCTGTGATGTACGCCTTCACCCCTGATCTGCGTGGTTACGTGAGTGTCGGCAAAGGCTTCGAAACCCCCACGCAGGCCGAGATGGCCTATGCACCGGGAGCGGACGAACGCTTCAACTTCGGGCTCGAGCCTGCCACCAGCATGCAGTATGAAACGGGCCTGAAGTACCGGCTGAGCGAGCGCACGCGGCTGGACGCCGCCGTTTACCAGATCCAGACCGAAGACGAAATCGTCGTGGACCGTGCGACGGACGGCCGAACCAGCTATCGCAATGCCGGGCGTACCCTTCGGCGTGGTTTCGAGGCCCGTCTGCAGCAGGATTGGAACGACCAGTGGCAGGCCACTGTGGTGTACACCCGCACCGACGCGCGCTATGCCGAAAACGTCAGCCAGGCCATCGCACGTGGCAACCGCCTGCCAGGTGTGCCCCAGGACAACCTGTATGGCGAGGTGCTGTGGAAGCCGGTGGCGGCGGTCAGCATGGGCCTGGAAGGGCAGTACCGCAGCAAGGTGTATGTCGACGACAGCAACGCTGCCAAGGCGGCGCCGGCCTATGCCGTGTTCAATTGGCGTACGCGCTTCGAGCAGCATGTCGGCCCGTGGATATTCCACCAGCTGGTGCGCCTGGACAACCTGTTCGACCGGCAATATGTAGGGTCGGTGATCGTCGGCGACAGCAACGGGCGTTACTACGAGGCCGCGCCTGGGCGCTCATGGTATGCGGGGGCGGGTTTGGCGTACCGGTTCCAGTGACGGGCTACAGGGGCCGGGTGGCGCCTGCAGGGGCTGCCCAGCCACCGCTTGCAGTGCCGGTAGCGGTAGAATCAGCACCTGATCATACGCTTCAGAGGTAGATGCGGTGGAATTGCAGCAGGGCTTCGTCCTGACCCGGCATTGGCATGACACGCCCGAAGGGACCTGCGTGGAATTCTGGCTGGCTACCGATCAGGGGCCCCGACAATTGCGCCTTGCCCCTCAGGACTCGGTAGCTTTCATCCCGCTGGCGCAGGCTGAACATGCCCGGGTGTTGTTGGCCAAAGAGCCAGGTGTACAGCTCAAGCCCTTGCAGTTGAAGGACTTCGAGCAGCGCCCGGTAATGGGGCTGTATTGCCGCCAGCACCGGCAGCTGATGCAACTGGAGCAACGCCTGCGCAACGCTGGTATCGACGTTTTCGAAGCCGACATTCGCCCGCCCGAACGCTACCTGATGGAGCGCTTCATCACCGCCCCCGTGCAGTTCACCGGCAAGCCTGATGCACAGGGCGTGCTCTGCGAAGCTCAGCTCAGGCCGCTAGCAGGTTACCGCCCACCGCTGCGCCTGGTGTCGCTGGACATCGAAACCAGCGAACGTGGGGAGTTGTACAGCATTGCCCTGGAGGGCTGTGGCCAGCGTCAGGTGTACATGCTTGGCAAACCCAACGGCGACCCGGCGGGGGTGGACTTCGATCTGCACTACTGCGCCGACCGCGCCGAGCTGCTGGTGTGCCTGAACCAGTGGATGGCGCTGCACGACCCCGACGCGATCATTGGCTGGAACCTGATCCAGTTCGACCTGCGCGTGCTGCATGAGCACGCCAAGGCGTTGCAGGTAGCGCTGGCCTTGGGGCGCAGAGGCGCAGCCATGACCTTGCGAAGCCAGGGCGGCGGTGGCCACGTATTCGCCGACGCCCCGGGGCGCTTGTTGATCGATGGCATCGAGGCGCTGCGCTCGGCCACCTGGAGTTTCCCGTCGTTCAGCCTCGAAAACGTCGCCCAGACGCTGCTCGGCGAAGGCAAAGCCATCGACACACCCTACCAGCGCATGGACGAAATCAACCGGCGCTTCGCCGAAGACAAACCGGCCCTGGCGCGGTACAACCTGAAGGACTGTGAGCTGGTGACGCGGATCTTCGCCCACACCCGCCTGCTCGAGTTCCTGCTGGAACGCTCATCGGTTACCGGCCTGGCGGTGGACCGCAGCGGCGGGTCGGTCGCCGCGTTTTGCCACTTGTACATTCCGCACATGCACCGCCTGGGGTACGTGGCGCCCAACTTGGGCAGCCGCCCGGACGAAGCCAGCCCTGGCGGCTTCGTCATGGACTCGCGCCCAGGTTTGTACGACTCGGTACTGGTCCTGGATTACAAAAGCCTGTATCCCTCGATCATTCGCACCTTCCTGATCGACCCGGTGGGCCTGGTGGAAGGTTTGCACCGTCCTGACGATGAGCACTCGGTGGAGGGTTTCCGTGGCGGGCGCTTTTCCCGCAGCCAGCATTGCCTGCCGGCCATCGTCGAGCGTGTGTGGCAGGGCAGGGAGGCGGCCAAACGCGAGGGTAACTCGCCCTTGTCCCAGGCACTGAAGATCATCATGAACGCGTTCTACGGTGTGCTGGGTTCCAGCGGTTGCCGCTTCTTCGACCCCCGGCTGGCCTCGTCCATCACCTTGCGTGGGCACCAGATCATGCACCAGACCCGGGCGCTGATCGAGGCCCGGGGTTTCGACGTGATCTATGGCGATACCGACTCCACCTTCGTCTGGCTCAAGGGTGCCCATGCCGAGGAAGACGCCGTGCGCATCGGTCGCGAGCTGGTGGCCGAGGTCAACCAGTGGTGGCAAACGCACCTGCGCGAAAGCATGAACCTGGACTGCGCCCTCGAACTTCAGTTCGAGGTGCATTACCGGCGTTTCCTGATGCCCACCATCCGTGGTACCGACGAGGGCAGCAAGAAACGCTATGCCGGGCTCAGGCAGCGGGCTGATGGCACAGAAGAAATGGTGTTCAAGGGCCTGGAATCGGTGCGCACCGACTGGTCACCGCTGGCCCGGGAGTTTCAGCAGGAACTCTACGCTCGCGTGTTTCGTGGTGAGCCGTACCGTGATTACCTGTGTGACTATGTACAGCGCACGCTGGCGGGTGAAAACGACGAGCTGCTGGTCTATCGCAAGCGCTTGCGGCGACCACTGGCCGACTATCAGCGCAATGTCCCGCCCCATGTGCGTGCCGCACGCCTGGCCGACGACTACAACAAGCGCCTGGGCCGCCCGCTGCAATACCAGCGCGGCGGCTGGATCAGCTATGTGATCACCACCTCAGGCCCAGAGCCGCTGGAAAACCTGCAAGCCCCCATCGACCATGATCATTACATCAGCCGGCAGTTGCAGCCGGTGGCTGATGCCATCCTGCCTTTTGTCGGCGACGACTTCGCGCGGCTGATCGACCATCAACTGCTGCTGTTCTGAACGGGTAGTAGATAGCTAGCCGTCGGCATGCCCTGAACCTGCACAAACTCTAGCCTCAACGCCATCGCGGAGGCACAGATGCAGGGCAAATCCACTTCACCTTCGAATGCGGTCGACGCGCTTGCCATCGCGCAAGCCTGCCAGGACCATTACATTGCACAGCGGCTGCCGGCCTGGATGGCGAAGCTGACGGTGGCCGACTACCGGCTGCTGAGCCAGGCACTGTCGCAGTTGCTGGCTTGCCGGGAAGGGCTGACGCAAGCCCTGGCACAGGTGCGCAACCTGGATGATTTCAGCCGGCCTTTGCTGCAGCAGGCGCTGGCCCGCTTTGGCACCCTGGATGCCGACCGCGTGTGCCTGCGGCAATGGTATTACTTCACGTCGCCGACCATCAGTTATGTGACCGGTCGGCTTCCGGTGGCCGACAGCGATTACTACGATACGCCGCTGCTGGAGGCAGCGCTGGGCAACTTCACCGAGGCCGAGCAGCATGATCAGCCCCGCAAGAATTGCCTGGTGGATGCGCTGGGCGCCACGCATGCCGAGCTATCGGCAGCGGCTTTCGTCAGGCTGTGCCGCACGCTGGACCTTGGCCAGCAGTACCAGGCGCACCTGGCGGGTGTTTTTCAGCCAAGCGTGCGCGAGCTGCTGGTTCGCCGCCAACGCTATGGCATGCTGGCCGATGCGCTTGCAGCCAGTGCACAGGGCGTGTTGAGCGCGGCCCAGCTGCACTGGGTGGTGCAACTGTGCATGCATGACACGCTTGGCACCCTAGCGGGATCGCCGGTCAGCGTCCGCCGGCTGGAACTGTTTGGTTGCCGCATGCAGCAGATCGTGGTGCTGGATGTCATTGCCGAGGGGACGTTCTACAACACCAGCAAGTTCGTCCTGGTGTATGTACCTGGCGACCCCGCAGGCCCCTGGAGCGTGTGCAACGACCTGGAACACTACGCCCGCCGGGTGCTTGGCAAGCGTTTGCGCAAGAACGACTACCGGCGTTTCTTCAGCCGCTTCGTGCGCCGTCGCGACAGCCAGCGGTTTTTCTCTGCCGTGGGTGAGCGGCTCGACGATGTCACCCACTGGGCGACCCGCAGCCTTGATGAACAGACGCATGCCTATGGTTTACCGCTGTTCGATGCCCTGGCTGATGACTGGATTGGCCAGGTCAAGGATGACGCGGCGATCATCGCCCCGCCAGTGGCGATGCTCGATCGCCAGGCTCAGGCCGAGCATGCCCGCCGTTTACAGGCTGAAGGGCAAACCCTGCTCGGCATCGCAGGGCTTTTCGTGCCCGCAATTGGCGCGGTGATGCTGGGTGTGATGGCCTGGGAACTGCTTGAGCAAAGCTTCCAGGCGGTCAGTGACTGGCAACAGAACGAACGCAATGCTGCGCTGGCCCACCTGCTGAATGTGGGCAAAGGGTTGTTGACCGTCGGTGCAACCGTTGCTGTTGTGGCGGCGGCGCGACGTGCCTGGAGCGTGGTAGACCCACTGGTGCCGGCGCAGCTGCCGGGTGGCGAGGAAAAACTGTGGAACACCGACCTGGAACCCTACCGTTGTGGCACCCCGCCGCCTACCGCAGTGCGGGACGAGCAGGGGGTGTATCGCCTGGCCGAGCGCTGCTGGATCAGCATGGACGGTCACTGGTACGAAGTGGCGTGGCGCAAGAACGATGAACAATGGCAGTTGCTCCCTTACCAGGGCTATGCCCCCTTGCTCCGCCACAATGGCGCCGGTGCGTGGCGGCTGTGGTGCGAGCAGCCCGCCGAATGGGCAGACGCGCGCCAGCTGTTCCGCCGCCTGGGCAAGCCCTACAGCGACCTCGATGACCTGCAGATCGACCAGGCGCTGGCCATCCACGGGCTGGACGACCAGCACTTGCGGGCATGGCATGTGTATGGCCGAGCACCTGAGGCAGCGCTGGCTGACACGGTGCAGCGGCTGCTGTTCGCCGGGCGGATCCACACGTTGGTCGGTCAACTGCGCGAAGGTGCCGCCACCGCCGATCAGCAACTGCTGGCGCGAGTGCTGAGCCTTCCCCAGGCGGCAGGCCTGCACGGGCGCGCGCTGGCCGAAGTGGCCTGGGCCGGGCGCCGGGAGCTGCTGCAAGCCATGTACGAGGAGCACAACACCGGCCCGCAAACCCCTTGCCCGTTGCAACGGGCCTTCGCCAGCCTGCACCGCCTGGCGGCCAGGGAAGTGATGCGCAATGCCAGCGAGGACGACCTGCAGCACCTGCAAGAGACCGGGCGCGTGCCGCTGTTCATGGCCGAGGCGGCCAGGCTGCAGGTCACGCGGATTCGAACCGCGCGGGTCTTTGAGGCGCTGCGCATCGATACCCCACAGAATCTCGACCTGGCGCGGGTTGTGCTGAACCTGCTGGGGCAGGTGCCGGGGGCCGGTGGGCCAGGCTGGCGATTGTTCGACGGTGAGGCCAGCGAGCCGCTGCTTACGATCGAAGGCGCGGGCCCAACCTTCGATCTGCTGCACCAGCATGGGGTGTTTCGCTTGCACGACCGTGCCCAGGCCGACGCCGCGGCTGCCGGGGAGCTGTTCGAAACACTGGCGGCGGCGTATGACGCCGAGGCACGAGCGGCCAGCCGGCGGCCTGCTGTGTTCGCACCCGTCCTGCGCCAGGCGGTGGCAGACCTCGCCTTCAACCAGCGGCCAGCCGTGCTGGTCGCCCTTGGCATGGGCCAGCGCCGTGTCGCCTTCGTGGCACCGCTGCGGCTCGCTGACGGCCGCATTGGCTACCCCATGGCCGGCGGCAGGTTATGGGCAGCGTTCGGGCGGCTCAGGCCGCGGGCGCTGCAGGCACGCCTGCGCGACCTGTACCCGGCCTTCAGCGACGAGCAGGTTGGCCAATGGTTGGCGTCAGCCGACGCCCGGGCCAGGTTGAACGGCCTGGAGGCGCAATACCGACAGCTCAACAGCCACCTCGACAGGTGGGTATTCAATGCGGTTGCCACACCTGAACTGACTGCCCGACGTGAATTCAGAAAAGGTTTGATCGACTGCTGGCGCTTGCTCGTCCCCGAGTTGCAGGACCAGGCATCTGTGCAGGGCGGGCGCTTCATGCTGACCCAGACCCGCAGCCGTTTGCGCCAATTGCCTGGCCTGCCGGCCCAAGTGAGTTTCGCGCACGTGTCGATACTGGCCTTGCGCGCCATGCGGCTGGAGCAGGTGCCCGACGATTTCCTGCAGGCGTTTCCCAACTTGCGCAACCTGGAAATCACCAATTGCCGGCTCAGGCGCCTGCCGCTGCCTCAGATGCTGGCACAAAGGCTGGAGGTGCTCGACCTGTCAGGCAATCAGATCGCGCTCGACGAAAGCCAGGCGCTGGTCCTGGCCGGTTGCCGCTCCCTGGTGTACCTGAACCTTTCGGACAACCCCTTGCGCCGGGCATTTTCCGTGTTCGCCATGACCGAGCTCAACGCCTTGCACCTGTCACGCACGCAACTGCCGGAGTTTCCCTACGGCACGCTGGACGCGCCGCAACTGCACACGCTGGACCTCAGTGGCAACAGTATTTCAGTGCTGCCTGACGACCTGCATCAGTCACACCTGTGGCGCGCGGGCCGGGTCGAACTGTCGGGCAACCTGCTGGCGGCTGCATCGCAGGCGTCTTCCAGCTGGCATTGGCTCGAAGCGAGTCGCGTGCCGTATCGGTTCCGTTATCTGGACCTGGTGGCGGCAGAACGTCGCGATGAAATGGCCGCGTTGTGGGTACATCTGGAAGCCGATGAGGTATCGGACGACTTCTTCAAGACGTTGTCCGTACTGACCACCTCCGGCGCATTCAAGTTTTCCTCCACCGCCTGCGCGCTGGCAGCCCGGGTACTGGAAATGTTCGAAGCAATGAGTGAAGACACTGCGCTGCGGCTGGAGCTGTTCAGGCACGCCGCGGCGACGGATTGCCAGGACAACGCCACTGCCCGTTTCGCTGACCTGGAAGTGCGCTTGATGATATGGCGTACGCGCCGCCAGCAGGGTGGGCGCCCCCCGGAGCAGGGCTTGTTGTGGCTCGGCGGGCAGTTATGGCGCTTGGCGTTGCTCGATCAGTTCGCGGCAGAACATGCCCGCCGGTTGGGGGCCGGCAGTGAGTCACTCGAATTCGCCCTGGCTTACCGTGTTGCCTTGCGCACGGCCCTGGATTTGCCCGCCCAGCCCGGGGAGATGTTGTATACCGATATTGCCAGGCTGCAGGACACCGACCTTCGTTCGGCGCGTGCCTTCGTGCTGGCAGCGCAGACCCGCGACGGCATGGCTGAATACCTTTCCAGGCAACGCTTCTGGCAGGACTACCTGCGGGGCAGTTTCCCCGATCGCCTGCAAGTGCCGCAGGACATGCATGATGAACTGGAGCGGCTGATGGCGCTGGGCAACCAGGAAGTGCAGGTCGAGCGGCTGCAGATTCGGAATCAGCAGCGTGAGCATGCCCTGCTGTTGCAACTGACCCTCGAAGCCCTGGACAGAAACGCGCCCGGCGACAGCACGACGGGGTAAAACGGCCAGCGCAGCGCTGCCGGCCGGTGGCTATGCGCTATGCTCAGAGCAGGCGGCGATGTTTGCACAGGCCTCGCCGCCCGGTCACGGAAATCGGAAGTTACCTTTGTGGCAAGCACGCCATGGGCGGTTGGTTTAGGCTCCCGCGTCGGATCTTTCTCCATGATCTGTAGTCTTTGGTTTATCGAGAGAATAAGGAGATATGCATGCTCGTCCGCTCACTGACCCTCGCCACCCTGCTCGCGCTTGCCGGCCCTTTGCATGCCGCTGACAGTGACGCACCGTTGGCCAAGGAACTGGGCAAGGCGCGGCCATTGGTGGTCATTGCGCCGAGCAGCGCCGACCCCACCCTGCGTGGGCTCAACAAAGCGCTCGAAGACCCGGCTACCCAGGCAAAATTCAAGGAGCGCAGCCTGGTGCTGTACAGCGTGGCGCAAATGATGGGCAAACGGGAGGACAAGAACCTCGAGCAGCAAACCACCATGGCGCTGATCCGCGAACTGAAGCTGGGGGCGAGCAAAGGCACCAAGGTGATTCTGGTGGGCAAGGATGGTGAGCGGCATGTGCTCAAGGATGACGAAGACAACACCGCCCTCGATCCCCAGGTGATCTTCGAGGCAGTCGATGCGCTGCCCGCGAGCGAGAAGGCGGTAACCGCACCAGAGCCGGTGGCGGCCGCACCGCAAACCAAGGCCAAGGACAGCAAACCTGCCAAACCGGCCAAGCCTGCCGCCCCGCCCAAGCCGCTGGAAGACTGACCGCGTGGCGGCCCTGAGCTTGCTCAGGGCCGTTGCCACGCAGGCCTGGCTCAGTCAGGAGAAGCTGGCGAAATGTGCCTGCATCCGCGCGGCGTCAGCCTGCCGGCCGCTGAACAGTTCGAATGCTTTCACAGCCTGGAACACCGCCATGTTGCTACCGTCCAGTGTGCGGCAGCCCAGCGCCCGTGCAGCGCGCAGCAGTTCGGTTTCCAGCGGGAAGTAGATGATCTCAGCCACCCACAGCCGTGCATGCAGCAGCGCCACTGGCAGCGGCGTGCCGGGTAGCTTGGCCATGCCGACCGGGGTGGTGTTGACCAGCCCGTCCGCATCGGCCAGTGCCGTGGCCAAGTCACCGCCAAGCATTGCCCGCCCCGCACCGAAATGCGCATTCAGGTTGTCGACCAGTGCCTGAGCGCGGGCGGTATCCACTTCGAACAACACCAGCTGTTCAACCCCTTCGCCCAGCAAGGCATGCGCCACCGCCGAGCCCGCGCCGCCAGCCCCCATCTGCACCACCTTGCGGCGGGCCACATCGGGCAGGCCGCGGCGCAAACCTTCGGCAAAGCCCAGGCAATCGGTGTTGTGGCCAACCCGCTTGCCGTCCTTGAGTACCACGGTGTTGACCGCGCCGATGCCGCGCGCTTCATCCGACAGCTCGTCGAGCAACGGCAGGATCGCCTGCTTGAACGGGTAGGTGATGTTCAGGCCGGTAAAACCCGTGTGCTGCGCAGCGTCGAGCAGGCCGGGCAGGGCGCTGTCGTCCAGTTGCAACTGGTCGGCGTCGATCAGCCGGTACAGATAGCGCAGGGCCTGGGCATCGCCTTCGTGCTCGTGCAGGGCCGGGGTGCGCGACAGTTGGATACCCCGGCCGATCAGGCCGGCAAGGATGGCAGGCTGGCTCATGCTGCACGCTCCTTGAGCAGTTCGGCGAAGTGGCTGATGGCCATGCGGTAGCCGTGGCTTCCCAGGCCGCAGATGACGCCGACCGCGATCGACGAAACGAACGACACGTGGCGGAACGGTTCACGTTTGTGCACGTTGGACAGGTGCACTTCGATGACCGGTACTTCGCTGGCCACCAGCGCATCGCGAATGGCTACCGAGGTGTGGGTCCAGGCACCTGGATTGATCACGATTCCGGCGCAGCGATTGCGCGCGGCGTGAATCCAGTCGATCAGTTCACCTTCATGGTTGGTTTGCCGGAATTCGACTTCCAGGCCGTGGGCATTGGCAGTGTCGGCGCAGTGTTGGCCAAGGTCGGCAAGGGTTTCGTAACCATACTGGGCCGGCTCTCGGGTGCCCAGCATGTTCAGGTTGGGGCCGTTGAGCACGAGAATGAGGGGCGTCATGACGGGCTTCGCTTTGTTGTTGTTGGATGTGCCTAGTTTTGTACTGACTGGTTAGTTCCGTCAATTGAGGGGAGCCGCCGTCCTGGGAAAGTGGGCGATTATCGAACCGCGTTCGCCGCCAAGGCGCGTTGGCGCACAGGCTGCACGCCTTACAGAATTGTAATTTTCATGCCACCACCCCGATAACCAGCCCTCTCTACAGTCCCTCGCCACCCTTCGTCGACGAGGACCGGTTCCGTGCTCATCCCCCGCAAGTTCGCCTTGCTCTGCCTGCTGCTGGTTGGCGCCACGAGCGCCCACGCCAGCCAGCGCTTGAGCTTGCCCCAGGCGCTGGCCGCCGCTTTTGCCCAGAACCCGGAACTGGCTGCCACCAGCCGCGAAATCGGCATTGCCGACGGCGAGCGGCGCCAGGCCGGGTTACTGCCCAACCCCGAGCTGGCGTGGGAGGTGGAGGACACGCGCCGGGACACCAGCACCACCACCATCACCCTCAGCCAGCCGCTGGAACTGGGCGGCAAGCGCGCTGCACGCATCGCCGCGGCCGGCGTCGGTCAGGCGATCGCCCAGCTTGACCTGGAACGCCAGCGCAATGGCCTGCGTGCCGATGTGGTCCAGGCGTTCCATGCCGCCTTGCGGGCACAGACCGCGCTGGAGCTGGCGCAGCAATCCCAGGCCTTGACCGCCCGCGGCTTGCGGGTGGTGCAGGGGCGGGTCACTGCCGGCCAGTCATCGCCCGTGGAGGCCACCCGCGCCCAGGTGCAACTGGCCCAGGCCGAGGCCCAACTGCGCCGCGCGCAAACCCAGCGTAGCGTGGCCTACCAGGCCCTGGCGCGTTTGACCGGCAGCCCGCTGGCCAGCTTCGACAGCTTGCAGGCGGCCAACCTTTCGCCTGGGGCCGCGCCCAGTCCTGACACCTTGCTCGCCCGCGTCGAGCAAACGGTCGAGTGGCGCCTGGCCGCCGCCCAGGTCGAGCGTGGCGATGCGGCGTTGGGCACGGAAAAGGCTCAGCGCAGTCCCAACCTCACCGTCAGCCTTGGCAGCCAGTACAGCCGCGAAGAGCGCGAGCGGGTGAACGTGGTTGGCCTGTCCATGCCGCTGCCGTTGTTCGACCGTAACCAGGGCAACGTGCTGGCGGCTGCGCGCCGTGCCGACCAGGCGCGTGACTTGCGCAATGCCGTGGCCCTGCGCTTGCGCAGCGAAACCCGCAGCGCCGTCGACCAATGGGCCACGGCCATGCAGGAGTTGGCGGCCTACGACCGCACCATCCTGCCGGCTGCACAGCAAGCCGTGGACACCGCCACCCGTGGTTTCGAAATGGGCAAGTTCGCTTTTCTCGATGTACTCGATGCCCAGCGCACGCTGATCGAGGCCCGTGGCCTGTACCTCGAGGCCCTGGCCACGGCGGCCGATGCACGCGCGCGGGTCGAGCGTATCTACGGCGACCTCGATGACCTGGGCAACCCAATGATCAGCAGGAGCAGCAATGACTAACCCACGCAAGTTGGCCCTTCTGGCAGCCACCCTGGCCGCGTTAGGCCTCGGTGGCCTGGCCTGGACCGGTACGCTCGGCCAGGCAGCCACTGCCCAGCCAGCTGAAGACAGCCATGAGCATGGCGAGGCGGACGCCGCCGAAGGCCATGCAGAAACAGAGCACGACGATGAACAAGGGCAGGTGCACCTGTCCATCGCCCAGATCGAGGCTGCCGGGGTGCAGTTGGTTGCTGCCGGGCCGCGCGCGCTGGGTACAGCCATAAACTTCCCCGGTGAAATCCGTTTTGACGAGGACCGCACCGCCCACGTGGTACCGCGGGTGCCGGGTGTGGTCGAGGCAGTCCAGGCCGAATTGGGCCAGGCGGTCAAGCGCGGGCAGGTGCTGGCGGTAATCGCCAGCCAGCAGATCTCTGACCTGCGCAGCGAGCAGCAGGCTGCCCAACGCCGCCTTGAGCTGGCGCGCCTGACCTTGCGCCGCGAACAACAGCTGTGGCAGGAGCGCATCAGCGCCGAGCAGGATTACCTGCAGGCGCGCCAGGCGCTGCAGGAGGCCGAAATCGCCTTGGCCAATGCCCGGCAGAAGGTCGCGGCGGTAGGGCCGGCAGGTGCCGGCAACCGCTATGAACTGCGCGCACCGTTCGACGCCGTGGTCGTGGAGAAACACCTGAGCGTGGGTGAGGTGGTCGACGCGACCAGCAACGCCTTCACCCTGTCTGACCTGAGCCGGGTGTGGGCGACTTTCGCCGTGGCACCGCGTGAGTTGGACAAGGTACGCACCGGCCGTACGGTCATGGTCAGCGCGCCAGACCTGGGGGCCCAGGTCGAAGGCAAGGTCAATTACGTTGGCAGCCTGCTCGGCGAGCAGAACCGTGCCGCCACCGTCCGTGCCAGCCTGGCCAACCCTGACGGCGCCTGGCGCCCCGGTTTGTTCGTCAATGTTGCGGTCAGCATCGAACGTTTCGAGGCTGCGGTAGTGGTGCCTGAAATCGCCCTGCAAAGCCTGGACGCGCAGACCGTGGTATTTGCCCGTACCGAGCAGGGCTTCGAGGCCCGACCCGTAACCACCGGCCGTCGCGATGCCGGGCAGGTGGAAATCACCAGCGGCCTGGCCGCCGGAACCCAGGTGGCTGCCGCCGGCAGCTTCGTTCTCAAGTCGGAGCTGGGCAAAGGCTCGGCCGAGCACAGCCATTGACCAGGGGTACGCCTGCATGTTCGAACGCCTGATCCAATTTGCCATCGAGCAGCGCCTGGTGGTGATGCTGGCTGTGGTCCTGATGGCCGCGGTGGGCATTCACAGCTACCGGCAGTTGCCGATCGACGCCGTACCGGATATCACCAACGTCCAGGTGCAAATCAACACGGCCGCAGCCGGTTACTCGCCCCTGGAGACCGAGCAGCGCATCACCTTCGCCATCGAAACCGCCATGGCCGGCCTGCCCGGGCTCAAGCAGACGCGCTCGCTGTCGCGCTCGGGGTTGTCACAGGTCACGGTGATCTTCGAGGACGGCACCGACCTGTTCTTCGCCCGCCAGTTGGTCAACGAGCGCCTGCAAGTGGCGCGCGAGCAACTGCCCGAGGGCATCGAGGCTGGCATGGGGCCGATCTCCACCGGGCTGGGGGAGATTTTTCTGTGGACGGTGGAAGCCGAAGAGGGGGCCCTGAAGGAAGACGGCACCCCCTACAGCGCAACCGACCTGCGCGTGATCCAGGACTGGATCATCAAGCCGCAGTTGCGCAACGTGCCCGGGGTGGCAGAGGTCAACAGCATTGGCGGGCACGCCAAGCAGTACCTGATTGCGCCGGACCCCAAGCGCCTGGCGGCCTACAAGCTCACCCTCAACGACCTGGTCGCGGCGCTGGAGCGTAACAACGCCAACGTCGGCGCGGGTTACATCGAACGTAACGGCGAGCAGTTGCTGATCCGCGCGCCTGGCCAAGTGGCCTCGGCCGATGATATCGCCAACATCGTCATCTCCAGCGTGGACGGCACCCCGATCCGCGTCAGCCACATTGCCCAGGTAGGCCTTGGCGAAGCGTTGCGCTCGGGGGCGGCGACCGAAAACGGCCGCGAGGTGGTGCTGGGCACGGTATTCATGTTGATCGGCGAAAACAGCCGCACGGTATCCCAGGCAGTGGCTGCCAAGCTGGTGGAGATCAACCGCAGCCTGCCCGAAGGGGTGTCGGCGGTGACCGTGTACGACCGCACCAACCTGGTGGAAAAGGCCATCGCCACGGTGAAGAAGAACCTGATCGAGGGGGCCATTCTGGTGATCGCCGTGCTGTTCCTGTTCCTGGGGAACATTCGCGCGGCACTGATCACCGCCATGGTCATTCCGTTGTCGATGCTGTTCACCTTCACGGGCATGTTCGCCAACAAGGTCAGCGCCAACCTGATGAGCCTGGGCGCGCTGGATTTCGGCATCATTGTCGACGGCGCGGTGGTGATCGTGGAAAACGCCATCCGCCGACTGGCGCATGTCCAGCAACGGCATGGCCGCATGCTGACGCGCAGCGAGCGCCTGCACGAGGTGTTTGCCGCCGCCCGCGAAGCACGGCGGCCACTGATCTACGGGCAGTTGATCATCATGGTGGTGTACCTGCCGATCTTTGCCCTGACCGGGGTCGAAGGCAAGATGTTCCACCCCATGGCCTTCACCGTGGTCATCGCCCTGCTTGGCGCGATGCTTCTTTCGGTGACCTTCGTACCCGCTGCGATCGCCCTGTTCGTCACCGGCAAGGTCAAGGAAGAAGAGGGCCTGGTAATGCGCACCGCGCGGCAGCGTTATGCGCCGGTGCTGGCCTGGGTGCTGGGCCGGCGCCGGCGTGCATTTGCCGGGGCAGCGGCCTTGGTGCTGTTGTCCGGGGTAATGGCCAGCCGCATGGGCAGCGAATTCATCCCCAGCCTCAGCGAGGGTGATTTTGCCCTGCAGGCCCTGCGTGTGCCGGGCACCAGCCTGTCGCAATCGGTGGACATGCAGCAGCGCCTGGAGCAGGCCATCATCGCCCAGGTGCCCGAGGTGGAGCGGGTGTTTGCCCGTACCGGTACCGCCGAGATCGCTGCCGACCCGATGCCGCCGAATATTTCCGATGCCTATGTGATGCTGCGCCCGCGCGAGCAATGGGTCGACCCCGGTAAGTCACGCGAGGCGCTGATCGCCGACGTGCAACGTGCCGCCGCCAGTGTTCCCGGCAGCAATTATGAGTTGTCGCAGCCGATCCAGTTGCGTTTCAACGAGCTGATTTCCGGTGTGCGCAGTGACGTGGCGGTGAAGCTGTTCGGTGACGACATGCAGGTGCTCAACCGTACTGCCGCACAGATCGCCGGCAGCCTGCAGGGCGTACCCGGTGCGTCCGAGGTGAAGGTCGAGCAGACCACGGGCCTGCCGGTGCTGACCATCGACATCGACCGCGACAAGGCCGCCCGCCATGGCCTGAACGTGGGCGATGTGCAGGATGCCATCGCCACCGCGGTGGGCGGCCGCAAGGCGGGCACCTTGTACGAAGGTGACCGGCGGTTCGATATGGTGGTGCGCCTGTCGGAAACCTTGCGTACCGACGTGGATGGGCTGGCCAGCCTGCTGATCCCGGTGCCGGCCAGTGGGGCTGCGGGCACCGGGCAGATCGGCTTCATCCCGCTGTCGCAGGTGGCCACCCTTGACCTGCAACTGGGGCCGAACCAGGTCAGCCGCGAAGACGGCAAGCGGGTGGTGGTGGTCAGCGCCAACGTGCGGGGGCGCGACCTGGGCTCGTTCGTGCAGGAGGCCGAGCAGGTATTGCGCGGCCAGGTGCCGATACCGCCTGGGTACTGGACACGCTGGGGCGGCCAGTTCGAACAGCTGCAATCGGCGGCCGAGCGCCTGCAAGTGGTGGTGCCAGTGGCCTTGCTGCTGGTCATGGCGTTGCTGTTGATGATGTTCAACAACCTCAGGGATGGCCTGCTGGTGTTCACTGGAATTCCGTTCGCCCTCACAGGGGGCGTCCTGGCCCTGTGGTTGCGCGACATTCCCTTGTCGATTTCCGCTGGCGTGGGCTTCATTGCCCTGTCGGGGGTGGCCGTGCTCAATGGCCTGGTGATGATTGCCTTCATCCGCGGGTTGCGGGAGCAGGGGCGAACGCTGCGTGCGGCGGTCGAGGAGGGCGCGCTGACCCGTTTGCGGCCGGTACTGATGACCGCGCTGGTGGCGTCACTGGGCTTCATTCCCATGGCCTTGGCGACGGGCACCGGGGCTGAGGTACAGCGGCCATTGGCGACCGTGGTGATTGGCGGAATCCTGTCTTCGACCGCCTTGACCTTGCTGGTATTGCCGGCGTTGTACCAATGGGCTTATCGACGCGAAGAGGCGCAGGAGGGGTAAAGCCCTGGGGCCGCTGGGGCGGCCCATCGCGGCACACCTCCACCCTGCAGGGTGTGCCTGGTGGGGGCAACTGTCTTGCTCAAAATTTGAAAAGCCTGCGCGATTCACCTGTGTGCGGGCAAGCCCGCGAAGCAGGCGACGCGGTGGATGGCACCGGCTTCGCCGGTGTTCGCGGGCATGCCCGCTCCCACAGGGGCTCTGCGCTGGCTTGGAGTGGCCGCCGTACTTGCAGCAGCAGCTGTCTTTCTCAAATTTTGAAAAGCCTGCGTGATTCACCTGTGGGAGCGGGCAAGCCCGCGAAGCAGGCGACGCGGTATCTGGCACCGGCTGCGCCGGTGTTCGCGGGCATGCCCGCTCCCACAGGGGCTGCGCTGCGCTGGGTTGGAGTTGCCGCCGTACTTGCAGGAGCAACTGTCTTTCTCAAAATTTGAAGCCTGCGCGATTCAACCTGTGGGAGCGGGCGAGCCCGCGAAGCAGGCGACGCGGTGTCTGGCACCGGCTGCGCCGGTGTTCGCGGTCATGCCCGCTCCCACAGGGTGAGTCTGCGCTGGCTTGGAGTTGCCGCCGTACTTGCAGGAGCAACTGTCTTGCTCAAAATTTGAAAAGCCTGCGCGATTCACCTGTAGGAGCGGGCAAGCCCGCGAAGCAGGCGACGCGGTGTCTGGCACCGGCTGCGCCGGTGTTCGCGGGCATGCCCGCTCCCTCCATGGGGGCTGCGCTGGCTTGGAGTTGCCGCCGTACTTGCAGGAGCAACTGTCTTTCTCAAATTTTGAAAAGCCTGCGCGATTCGTTGTGGGAGCGGGCTCTAGGCACCTGCGGCATCCAGCTTGTCATTCGCCGCTCTCACTCCAGACTCTAATCCCCTCTCAAGACACACGCGGCCTTGTGTCGCGATGGGCTGCACGGCAGCCCCAGGATCTCAAACCGAGCCTTGAACGCCTTGGCCTACACCCTCGGCGTTGGGTTCATCATGCAGCGATATCCGGGACGTTTCCGGCAACGCCAGCCCGCCGAGCAAAGCCACCAACGCAATCACCACCAAGTAGAACGCCGGCGCCAGGCTGCTGCCGGTCTGCCCGATCAGCCAGGTCGCAACCAGCGGCGCGGTGCCACCGAACAGCGTATAGGCCACGTTGTAGGTAATGGCCGAAGCGGTGTAGCGGGTCCGGGTCGGGAAGCTCTCCGACAGCAATGCCGCAGTCACCACCCCGCTGCACAGCGCGCCGACCGCCAGCAGAATCACCCCCAGCAGGGCCCCCGGCATCGAGCCGGAGCTGGCCAGCCAGTAGGCCGGGAACACGCACAGCATCACCCACAGGCAGGTGAAGCCGATGGTCTTGCGCCGCCCGAACCGGTCCGACAGCGCCCCCGCCAGCGGGCAGCCGATGGCGGCGAACAGCAGGGCCACGGTGGTGACCAGCAGCGACTGCGCCCGGGTCAGGTTGCCGACCAGTTGCAGGTAGGTGGCGAAGTAGGTGGTGAACATATAGAACGACAACGCCGTCAGCGAAATGAACGCCCCCAGGTTGCGAATGGCCCGGCCGTGGTGGCGCAGGGTTTCCTTGAGTGGCGAATGCTCGTGCTCCTTGCCCTGGGCCACGGCTTCCCGGAATGCCGGGGTTTCTTCCATGCGCCAGCGCAGGTACAGGCCGACCAGGCCCAGTGGCGCGGCGATCAGGAACGGAATGCGCCAGCCCCAGGCAGCCATGGCTTCGCTGGACAGGCTGGCTTCCAGGCTATAGGCGATCACCGCCGCACAGGCGAACGCGGAAAAGGTCGAAACCGGTACGAAGCTGCCGTAGAAAGCCCGCTTGTCGTTGGCCGCGTGTTCCATCAGGTAGGCGCAGGCCCCGGCGTATTCGCCACCGGCAGAAAACCCCTGCAGGCAGCGCGCCAAGGTCAGCAATACCGGCGCGGCCAGGCCGGTGCTGGCGTAGGTCGGCAACAGGCCGATCAGGGTGGTGGAGCCGGCCATCAGCAAGATGGTCAGAGAGAGGATGCGCTTGCGCCCCAGCCGATCGCCGAGGGCGCCGAACACGATACCGCCCAGGGGGCGCAAGGCGAAGGCCACCGCGAACACGGCAAAGGTCTTGAGCAAGGCGACGCTGGAATCTTCGCTGGCAAAGAACTGGCTGGCGATCAGCGTGGCGAGAAAGCCGTATACGGCAAAGTCGAACCATTCGACGAAGTTGCCGATGGCCGAGGCGGCGATCACCCTGCGCAGGGTGGCGGGGGATACCTCATGAGGTGCGGACATGCGGGTGCTCTCCGATTCCATTGGCAGGCATGATGAACGTGGTGCGGTCTGGCCGCGCCATCATTGTTATGCCTGCCAGTAGATAACCGGGCAGCGCAAAGCGCTTTGTCGAGGACGACCTCGGGATACCTGAATCAACCGCCATCGACACGGCGTGTGCCCGGCAGCGCAGCGGGCGCCAGGCAATCAGGCGACAGCGACGCGATTGCGCCCATCCTGCTTGGCCCGGTACAGCGCCAGGTCAGCCTCGCTCAGCACGGTTTCCGGCTCGCGCCCCGGCTCGCCGTTCCAGTGGGCCACCCCCAGTGACAGGGTCACCGAGCCCACCGGCTGGATCGGCGTTTCCTGCACCGTCACCCGCAGGCGCTCAGCGACCGCGGCGGCCACCTCCAGGCTGGCCCCAGGCAGCAGCATGAGAAACTCTTCACCGCCGGTGCGGCAAAGCAGGTCACCCTCGCGGCAACAGCCGCGCATCAGCTCGGCCAGCCGCTGCAGCACCTGGTCACCGACCACATGCCCATGCTTGTCGTTGACCTGCTTGAAGTGGTCGATATCCAGCACGATGGCTGCAAATGCCCGGCCTTCGGCTTCCAGCAGCGACAGGTTGAGCTCCAGGCTGCGGCGGTTGCCCAGGCCTGTCAGGGGGTCGGTCTGGGCATCGCGGTTGAGCCTGCCGATGCGCGCCTGCAGCAAGTTCAAGCCGAACAGCAAGGCGCGCTTGAGCTCTGCGGCCTCGAAGTACCAGGCCCGCACGCGATGCAAGCGCTCAGCGGTGCCGGGGCGGTCCATCGAGCGGGCACCTGCAGCCAGTTGCCACAGTGGGCGGGCGATGATCAGGGCCAGCCACCACAGCAGCAAGCAGCCTATCAGGGCCAGCGGCGCGGAAGTACCGACCACGTTCAGCACCAGGCGGCTGAGCGGCATCATGGTTTGTGCCAGTGGCTGCTGTGCCACCACGCCCCAGCCGGCGCTGGGCACGGTGGCGAAGCCGGCGACCATCTCCACACCTTGGCTGTTGGTCAGCTGGCGGGTGCCGTTGCCCAGGGTGGTCAGTTGGTCGATCAGCTCATTGCCCTGCACGACGGTACCCACCCGCTGGCTGTCGGGGTGGTAGAGCAACCGGCGATTGCGGTCGACCACATACAGGTACGAACCGTCCTTGTAGAAGTGCTCGCCGAGCAGGCGGTTGAGGATGTTGCGTTCCCGCAGGTAAAGGCTGCCACCGACATACCCCAGGTAGCGGCCGTTGGCGTCGACGACCGGTTGCGTCAACGCCACCACCAGGTTGTTGGCCGCCGACAGGTAGGGTGTCGACACCAGCGCGCGGCGCTCCTGCAATGCCTCCTGCACGCCTGGCGATTGCATCCGGGTGCCGACCATGTGGCGTAGCGGGGCGGGGGATATCGCCAGCAGCACGCCATTGGCATCGATCACGAACGTGGAATTGAACGCCATGCTCTGGCCCAGCACCCGGTCGGTCTCGCGCTGCAAGGCGGCGGGATCGTTCAGTTGCCGGCCTTGCTCGCTGGCGCTGAACGCCAGTTGCTGCAAGGCATTACCGATGAATGCATCGGTGATGCTGGCCAGCTTGGCCGCATACACCCGGTTGGCTTCCAGCGCGTGGTCGATCAGCAATTGGCGCTGTACCCGGTAGCTGGCGAAATAGCTGGCGCACAGCATGACCACGGCAGTAAGGGCGCACAGCACCAGAATGAGTGTGCGTAGATCCAGGCGCAGTCCGTGCTTGGCGTGTGGCAATCCTGACCTCGAGTGTTCGAATAGGGCTACGAAACGGAAGCGACCGTGCCGGTCGCGCTCATGAACCTGCCTTGTCCAAGGCGTTCAGTTCGTCTTGCACCTGCTGCATGCGCTGCTCGGCCAATGCTTGCACCTTGGGGTCGCGGGCGGTTTCACGCATCAGGCCGGTGAGTTTGTCGCTCAGTTGCCGGCCAGCATCGGTGTCTTCCAGGGCACGGGCCTTGGCCGGGTCCTGGGTGGCCGCGACAATGGTGGCGAACTCGGCGTCACTGAAATGCTCTTTGCTGTAGAGGCGGAACAGGTCCTGGCGCTGGTCTTCTACCGTCAGGTGCTTGCGCAGCACATCTTCAATGGTGGCACGCGCCAGCCGTGGGTGCTGGCGGGCCAGCAGCCCGGCCATGCGTTGGATGTTGTGGTCGTAGGCATCCTGCAGCGGCAGCTGGGCAAGAATCTGCTCTTCACGGGAGGGCTTCTGGTCGCAGGCGGTAACGGCAGCAATCAGCAACAGCGGCAACAGCAACTTCTGGATGCGAGGCATGGCGTGGCCTGGTCGGGCAGTGAAGGCTGCCGATTATAGCGAGGTCAGCCCTGCCGCGACGAGCCCTGCGATTTGCCTTGTACGGCCGGCTGGGTTAGAACCGTGCACCCAACACTCAGGCTTGAACCTTATGCCGAACTGGACGTTGCAACCTGTTACCCGCGATGCCATTGGCCAAGTGCTGGCGTTTGTCGACAGCGCGCGCCGCGAGCTGTTTCCGGCGCTGGCCAATGCACCGTTGCCCCGGGACCTGGCGCATTTCAGCGAAACCTACCTTGAAGGCGAGGGCTGCTTCCTGGAAGCCCGGGTTGATGAGCGCCTGGTCGGGGTGATCGGCTACCTGCCCTACGACCACCGTTTCAGCCAGCTTGATTATGCTGGCGAGCGCGTCGTTGAAGTGGTGCGCCTGTTCGTGCTGCCGGCGTACCGCAGGCGCGGGCTTGCCGCCGCGTTGTTCGGCGCCTTGCGCCAGCAGGCGCTGCAGGCTGGCATCGGTTGCCTTTACCTGCATACCCACCCATTCCTGCCGGGGGCCATCACGTTCTGGGAGCGGCAAGGCTTCGCTGTCGTGGACGTGGAGCCAGACCCGGTCTGGCAAACCACGCACATGCAACTGCGCTTGGGCTGAGCAGGCCAGGCGCCTGGGCTACCCAGGCTTCTGCCGGTAGCTCAGGGGGCGCGAAAGCGCAGGATGCGTGTGCCGTCCCAGGGGTCGGTGAGGTAATGGCCATGAACACCAAAGGTGTGCAGCAGGCACTCGGGGGTCAGTACCTCGAACGGCGTGCCGAGGGCGACCAGCCGGCCTTTGTCGAGCACTGCAACGCGGTCGCAGGTCAGCGCCTGGTTGAGGTCGTGCAGGGCCACCAGGGTGGTCACCTGCAGGGCTTGTACCTGTTGCAGCAGGCTCAGCTGGTGCTGGATGTCCAGGTGGTTGGTCGGTTCGTCGAGCAGGAGCACCTGCGGCCGTTGGGCCAGGGCGCGGGCGATATGCACGCGCTGGCGCTCGCCACCGGACAACGAACCCCAAAGGCGAGCGCGCAGGTGCAAGGCGTCGAGGTCGGCCAGTGCCTGCTCGACAATCGCCCGGTCCGCACTGGAGAACGGCGCAATGGCTGACAGCCACGGCGTGCGGCCCAAGGCGACCGCGTCGAACACATTGATTGCATCGAGGGTGTCGGCCTGCTGTTCAACCAGTGCCAGGCATTGGGCCACACGCCGGCGAGGCATGCCTGCCAGTGGCTCGCCCATCAACTGCACGCTGCCGCAGGCCGGCGGGCGCAGGCCGGCCAGCACCTTCAGCAGCGAAGACTTGCCTGAGCCGTTGGGGCCGACGATCGCGAGTGTTTCACCCGCCACCAGGTTGAGGTGGATGTCGTGCAGCACCCGTTTGCCGGCCAGTTGCAGGCCGAGATCCTGGCAGCTCAGCGGCGCCAGTTGGAATGCAGCCATGACCGTCATGGGCGCCCCCGGCGGCTGACCAGTATCAGCGCGAAGACAGGCGCGCCAAGCAGCGCGGTGACCACGCCCACCGGTATGACCTGGCCGCTGATCAGCGTGCGCGAGAGGATGTCGGCGGCAATCAGAAACAGTGCCCCGCCCAATGCACTGGCAGGCAGCAGGCGGCTGTGTCCGGGGCCGAGCAGCAGGCGCAGGGCGTGTGGAATGACCAGCCCGACGAAACCGATGGCGCCGACGATGGACACCATCACGGCCGTTACCAGCGCCGCGCAACTGATCAGCAGTAACTGGGTGCGCCGCACCGGTATGCCCAGCGAAGCTGCCGAGTCGGCGCCGAAGGTGAAGGCATCCAGCGCGCGGCGATGCCACAGGCACACCAGCAAGCCGAACAGTGCCACTGGTACGGCCAGCCATACTGCGGGCCAGCGCACGCCACTGAGGTTGCCCAGCAGCCAGAACAGGATGCCCCGTGCCTGCTCGGCGGTGGCCGACTTGGTGATCAGGAATGCCGTCAGGGCATTGAACAGTTGCGACCCGGCGATACCGGCCAGAATCACCTGGGCGTTATTGCTGCCAGGGCCTGCCGCGCGGGCCAGCACCAGCACCAGGGCAAAGGCCGCCAGGGCACCGATGAAGGCGCCGGCCGACATGCTCAAAGCCAGGCTGCCCAGGCCCAGCAGGCCAACCAGTACGGCACCGGTCGAAGCGCCGGCGGACAGCCCCAGCAGGTAGGGCTCGGCCAGGGGGTTGCGCAGCAGCGCCTGGAGGATCACGCCGCAGGTGGCCAGGCCGGCACCGCAGGCCGCCGCAACCAGTGTGCGGGTCAGGCGATAGTTCCAGATGATCCCGGCATCGATCGGGTCGACCGGATAACCGGCTTGCCACAGCTGGTTGGCCAGCACCTGGCCGACCACGCGCGGTGCCAGGCCGGTTTCGCCAATGGCTGTGCCGGCGAGCAGGGCCGCCAGCAGTGCGGCCACGGCCAGGCCGATACAGGCTGACAGTCGACTGATCACTGGCTGGCTTTACCGCTGGCAAAAGCGGCCGCCAACGTTTGCACGCCACGGAACAGGCGGATACCCGCCTGCATGGCGTCGGCGTCGAGGATGATGATGCGGTCGTGTTTCACCGCGTCCATGTTGCGGGTTACCGGGTCGCTGCGCAGGAATGCCAGCTTCTTCTGGTAGTCGTCGGCGGGGAAACGCCGGCGGTCCATGCGGGCGATGATCAGCCAGGTGGGGTTGGCCCTGGCCAGGGTTTCCCAACCTACGGTGGGCCACTCCTCGCTGGACTCGACCACATTGCGCACCCCCAGGGTGCGCAGCATGAAGTCGGCGACCCCTTGGCGGCCCGCGACGTAAGGGTCGATGACCAGGTTGGCGCTGGAGAACCAGAACAGTGCCGAGGTGCCCGACAGGTCCTTGCCCGCCAATTGCGCGCGGGCGCTGTCCAGGCGGCCTTTGAGCTCGGCGTTCAGGGCCACGCCGCGCGCCTGTACATCGAAGATCTCCGCCAGCTGGCTGACGCTCTTGTAGATACTGTCGAC
Organism: Pseudomonas sp. MB-090624; assembly: GCF_003205245.1. Classification (NCBI taxonomy): domain Bacteria; kingdom Pseudomonadati; phylum Pseudomonadota; class Gammaproteobacteria; order Pseudomonadales; family Pseudomonadaceae; genus Pseudomonas; species Pseudomonas sp. MB-090624. The sequence continues at coordinate 33,801 of NZ_QJRK01000046.1, forward strand.
CTGGAACGCCTGCAGGCGGGTGCCGTCGGCACCGATCAGGTTGTCCTTGCCTTCACAGTCCGAGGGCAACAGGTAGGTGGGGATGTTCAGTTCGGCGAACTGTTCGCGCGTACCGACCACACCCTGCGGCCCGACCATCCACTCGAACTGCACGGCCACCAGTTGCGGGCGTTGGCCAACCACCGCCTCGAAACTGGGTTCGTTGTCGGCCAGGCGCGGTACCGTGGCGTTCACGGCCTGGTACTCGGGCAACACATTGTTGAACCACAGCGAGCTCGCCGCGAGCTTGTCACCCAGGCCCAGGGCATAGAGCATCTCGGTGCCGGCCTGGCCGATGGTCACGGCGCGCTGTGGCGCCTGGGCAAAGGTCTGCGGCTTACCGCAGTTGTCCACCGTCAGCGGGTACTGGGTGGCGGCGGCCTGGGCCAGGCCGCTGAGGCCGAGGCCGGCAAGCAGGGTGGCGAAGCGGGGCAGCATGCTGGGCGATCTCCTATCGGACAGTTCACGGAATGAACGCACGGACAGACATCGCCGCGCCCTTGCCAGCGGCAAAGGCAACACAATGGCCAATCCCGGGCACCCCGCCGGTTGGTGAATGTTGGCCGGCAGGTCTCCTGACTGGTGCGTCACGGCCCGGCTCCGGCCTTCCCGGGTAGTACACCCAGTGGCGTCGATGGAGCAGGCTCGGCACTTACAGTTGCGGGGGCAGTTCCGTTTGGCCCGTGTTGGCGGGCCGGGGATTCCCTATTGATTCCGTGATGGAAACCGGCGGCCCGCATGGTAGACCATCGCGCCGCCGGGTGAAAACGCTTTTCAGAAGTACTTCAGCCAGCGGATGTCGCGCCGCCGCTGTTTCAGCCGGGCGAACCAGTGCACCGGCCGGTACAGCGAAGCCGCCAGCAACAGCGCCATGCACCATACCGCCGCGACGCCGTCGAAGCCGAAATAGCTGCCGTGGTTGCTGCCGAACAGCGCCACGCAGGCCAGGTACAGCAGCTTCAGCACATACAGGTGCAGCAGGTAGAGGAACATGGGCGCTGCACCGAACACCGCCAGGGTGCTGATCCAGCGGGCCTGGCCGGCGCGCTCGAATGCGCGCAGCAACAGCAGGCCGCAGCCCAGGGTCAGTGCCAGGAACAACAGCGAAGGCGGGTACTTGGTGAGGTTGAAGAAGCTCATCAGGGTGTGTGTGTGCGTGGGGTAGCTGCTCCACGCGGCTTCGCCATAGCCGTTGAACACGCGCAGCACGAAAAAGCCCAGCAGCGCCAGCAGCCCGCCAAGCAGCAGGCAGCGCTGACGTGGCCCGGCCTGGCTGCCGCGGGCAAACCATGGCCCAATGCAGTAGCCCAGGGCGATCACCCCGATCCACGGCAGTACCGGGTAGGACATGCGCAGCCGCAGCGTGTCGGACAACGTCAGCCAGCCGCGGTCATGCAGAATCGCCCAGGGCACGTGCAGGGCCGACCCCGGGGCAAAGTGCAGGCTGTCGAGCAGGTTATGCCCGGCAATGATGACGGCACTCAGGCCGAGCAGCGCCGGGCGTGGCAGCCACACCAGCAACGACAGGGCGAGCATGCTGATGCCGATGGCCCAGATCACCTGCAGGTAGATCACCGTGGGCGGCAGCTGGAACGTCCAGGCAAAGTTGACCAGGGTGAACTCCAGCGCCACCAGAAACAGCCCGCGCTTGAACAGGAACGCCGCGACATCGCCACGGCCCTGGCGCTTTTCGCCATACAGCCAGGCCGAGAGCCCGGTCAGCAGCACGAACACCGGCGCGCACAGGTGCGCCAGGGTACGGCTGGCGAACAGTGCCGGCTCGGTGGTATCGATGGCCATCGGGTCGCTGAGCTGGCGGTGCAGGAAGAAGGTTTCGCGCACGTGGTCCAGGAGCATGAACAGGATTACCAGACCGCGCAGGGCGTCGATGCTCTGCAGGCGCTGGTTGAGTTGGGTGGGGGTGGGGCTGGCGCTTGTCATGGAAGGTCGCTGGTGAAAAAAGTCTGAATGAAATGTTATGTTATATCCATATAGCCATGGACAGGTAGGTTTTTTGCTCAGCGCCGGGTTGGCTTGTCGCGGTGAAGCTGCGCTACGCCAACCCGTGCTGCTCACTTCAGAAGCTGTAGTCCAGCGTCGCAAAGTAGGAACGTGGCGTTCCCATCAGCCATTGCTGGCCGCTGAACGCCGCCTGCACATATTCGCGGTCGAACAGGTTGTTCACCTGCAACCCCAGTTTCACCTGCGGCAGAACCTGCCAGCCGATCGTGGCGTCGACCACGGTATAGCCTGGGGCGCTCTGGGTATTGGCGTTATCGGCGTAACGTTCATCCACATAGCGCGCGCCCACCCCCACCTCGATCTGCTGGCCAATACCTTTGCTCAGCCACAGGTTGGCGGTGCGCCGAGGCACGTTGGCCGGGCGGTTGCCGGCACGGTCCTGCACCGCTGCGCCCACCTGTTCGTCAAACGCGTCATACCGGGCGCGCAGCAGCGCTGCGTTGGCAGACACCCGCCACTGGTGGGCCAGCGCCAGTTCCACGGTTGCCTCCAGCCCATCCGACGTCTGCTGGCCAGCCTGTTGGGGCTGGTGCGTGAGGGGGTCGTCTACCAGCAGCTTCTGCTTGACGATGTGGTAGGCCGCCAAGGTCCATTCGCCATCCCCGTCCCAGAAACGTTGCTTGAGGCCCACCTCGGTCTGTTTCGCCTGGGTGAGGTCGTAGTGCATCTGGTTGGGGCTGAGGCTTATCAGGTTGTTGACCCCATCCTCGCTGGTGGAGTACTGGCCATACAGCGACAGCGCGTCACTGAGTGCATACACCAGCCCCGCACGCCAGTTGCCACCTTGCAGGCTGCGGTCGCTGCGGCTGGCATTGGTCAGGTTGTCGCGGTCGATGTGGTGCTGGTCGCGGCGCACCCCGGTCACCAGCGACAGGCGCTCAGTGAGTTGCAAGCGGTTTTCGCCGAACAGGGCAAAGGTATGGGTGGTGGACAGGCTTTGCGGGCGCAGCGGCGACCCGCTGTGGAATACGCCCCGCTGCGGCTGCCACGGGTCGATGTAGTCACCGCCTACGTCGTTGTAGGGGCTGTTGCTGTCGACGTTGAAGCGCACCTTGTTGTACTCGGCGCCGAGCACGGTTCTGCTGGCCAGGCCGAACAGCGAATGGTCGAGGGTGAAGGTCTGGCGGTCGCCGAACTGCTCCTGGTCGTGCTTGATTTCCAGGTAGCTGCCGCGCAGCAACTGCTGGCGCCCGGCGTCCCATTCATACTGCTCGGCGTTGCGCCAATGGCGGCGGCTACTGATGTAGTACAGCTGGTTGCTGGCGCTGAGGTGGTCGTTGAGTGCCCAGTCGGTGGTCAGGCGGGTCCACTGGTCGTCGTAGCGCTGCACGTCGTTCTGCAGGTTGTAGTTTTTCTTGCGCAGGCTGCTGCGGTAATGGCCGTCGATCAGCGGCGTGCCGTAGTAGTTGGCAGGCTGCGCCGCACCGCGCTCATGGGCCAGGGTAAAACTGAGGTCGTCACTGGCATCGAAGCGCAGGGCCGCGCTGAGCGCCAGGCTGCGTGAGGGGGTGCGGTCCACCCAGCCATTACCGGCTTGCTGGTTCAGCGTCAGGCGATAGCTCAGGCGCTCGCTGAGGCTGCCACCGCTGTCCAGGCCGAGTTGCTGGCGGTCCCAGCTGCCATACCCAAGCCGCAGCTGGTTGCGCACCGTACCGGCAACCGGTTTTTTCGGGATGACGTTGACCACCGCGCCGGTGGCGCCTTCGCCGTAGAGCACCGATGCCGGGCCGCGAAGCACATCGATACGTTCGACCATCCACGGGTCGACCGGGAAGGTCTGGGTGCCGGCTCCGGTGAACAGGCGGGCCCCATCGAACAAGGTCATGACCGAGCCGTGCCCGGCAAAGCCACGGGCGGACAGGCCGGTGCCACCGTCGCCGGGGGAGCCGATGAAGGTAATGCCCGGCGAGCGGGTTACGGCATCCTGCACGGTCAGGTTGTTGCGCTGCTGGATCTGCTCGGCGCTGATGCTGCTGGTACTGGCTGGCGTTTCCAGGGCGCTGAGCCCCAGGCGCGAGCCGGCCTGGGTCGGCGTGGCCAAGTCGCTGGCATGGCTGTCGAGGGTGTCGGTGATGGCCGTGGAGGGCAATGCCAGGGGCTGCGGGCCGCGGTCATCGGCCAGGGCCGGGAGCGTGACGGCCAGGCAGGCCGCCAGGGGGTGAAGCTTGAACATACGGGACATGTCGTTCCACTGCTGCAGGAATGAATGGATCCCGGTGGAAAACACGCAAAGGAGGGCTCCGTACAGGCTGGCGCGCGCACGGATACCGGCCTGCGCCCGCCCACCGCGGGGTGCCAAGTGAAGCTTCAGGCCGGTCTCCGGGCTTGCGAGGGGCATGAAACCTTCACCTTCCCATGCCTGAGCACAGTGGTATCTCGAAGGGTTCGCTCACTTACCGTTGCGGGGGCAGCGCCGGACTTGTCGTGATCAATACGACGCACCGGCTTCCCGTTTCACCCTGCGCGCGGCGGCGTAGGGCACCTGAAACTGGCGCGCATCTGAGCACCTGGCGGTGCTTTCGTCAAGGCAGATCGTGAAGAACGATCAGCGCCCACGCCGCCGCGAAACCCGGGCTTCGATATTCTTGCGCCCGATCAGCAGCGGCGGCTTTTCTGCCACTGGCTCATCGGCCAGCCACTTGTACATTACCAGGCAGTCCACCAGCCCCAGCCGGGCATGGCGATAGGCCTTGGGCAGCCGGCCAACCGTTTCGAACCCCAGCTTGTGCCACAGGGCGACTGCCACTTCATTGGTGGCCACCACCGAGTTGAACTGCAGGGCCAGAAAGCCTTCCTGGCGCGCCAGTTTCTGCGAGTGCTCGCACATCAACCTGGCCACGCCGCGCCCGCGCGCTTGGGCGCAGACCATGTAGCCGCAATTGCCGACATGCGCACCGGGCCCCGCCGCATTGGGCTTGAGGTAGTACGAGCCCAGCAGTTGACCCTCTTCTTCGGCCAGCAAGGTGCGCAAAGGCAGCTCCAGCCACAGGTGGCGGGCCTGTTCGAAGCTCAGGGCCGGGTCGTAGGCATAGGTTTCGCAGGCCTGGACAGTGGCCTGGAAGGTGGGCCAGAAGCGCTCGAAGTCTTCGGCCGTCATGGGGCGGATGTGGATCATGCGGGTTCCTGCGCGGGTTGAGCCGCCCAGTCTGCGGGGCACGGCGCCGTCGCGCAAGGGCGGCGCCGTTCGGGTTCAACCGTTGGCCTTGCCCACTGCATCCAGGGCCCTGGCCGAGTAGACCAGCGCGGCACCCGCGTTCATCGCCACCGCCACACCCAACGCCTCGGCAATCTCCTCACGGGTGGCGCCATGCTTCACCGCTTGCTGCGAATGCACGGCGATACAGCCGTCGCAACGGGTGGTTACCGCCACGGCCAGGGAGATCAGTTCGCGGGTCTTGGCGTCCAGATGACCGGTTTTGGCCCCGGCGCCGCTGGCGGTCATGTAGCCGGCCACGGTGTCGGGGGAAAGTTGCTTCAGATCGCCGATGCCGGCCATCAACTGCTTTCGGTAGGCATCCCAGTCCATCATGCTCATCGTCGTCACCTTGGGGTGGTTGCGAATGGAGCTTTCAGGCTAGTCGAAGCGTGGCGAACGTGCGGCTTGTACTTTGGTGCATGCCCAGTCATGCCTTTGGCTGCACCTTCGCACAGGCCGCTGGCAACACACGGACTCAGATGTAGATGAACACCAGCAGCAACGCAGCCACCACCGCCCACTTCTCCAGGTAGTAGCGCGTGCGATTGCGCTTTTTCAACGCCTTGCCGCGTTCCCGGATCTTGTAGATCCGGGTGAACAGCCGGTTGATGCCGCCGGTCTTGTCTCCGGCGGTGTTGGGGGCTGCGGCAGCCGCCATGACATTGCGGCTGAACCAGCGGTTGAACGCGCTGGCCCAGCGGTACTTGAGCGGGCGTTCGACATCGCAGAACAGAATGATGCGGTTGTGCTCGGTATTGTTGGCCGCGTAGTGGATGTAGGTTTCATCGAAAACCACCCCTTCACCGTCGCGCCATGAGTATTTCTCGCCGTCTACATCGATGTAGCAGGCGTCGTCGTTCGGTGTGTCCAGGCCCAGGTGGTAGCGGTAGGAGCCGGCATACGGGTCACGGTGGCGCACCAGCTTGGCCCCCGGCGGCAGGGTGGCGAACATGGCCGCCTTGACCGTGCCGATGCCTTGCAGCAGTTCGGTGGTGCGTGGGCACAGGGCCATTGCCGACGGGTGGCTTTCGCCGTACCACTTCAGGTAAAAGCGCTTCCAGCCGGTTTTGAAGAACGAGTTGAAACCCACGTCGTCGTAGTTTTCGGACTTCTTGATTTCGCCTACCTGCAGCAATTGCCGGCCTTCTTCGCGAATTTCCTGCCAGTGCTCCTGCAGCGGCTTCAGTTCGGGAAAGGCATCCACCGGCAAGTACGGCTTGGCCGGGTGTTTGGAAAACAGGTACAGAAAACTGTTGATCGGGGCCAGAAAGCTGGAGTGGTCGCCCAGTTGGCGGGTCAGCTTGTGACGGACCCGACCGCGCAGGTGAACGTACGCGATCGAGAGAACGAAGAGGAGGACGAGTGCAATTTTCATGGACGGTTACTTGTCGAAAATAAGGCCATGCGCCATGGCATAAGCCCGCCAGCATAAACAATCATGTGGGCAGTTTGTACTTATTGTTACGAAACCGTGGGCCGACATTGGTGTAATGCCCTACAGTCGTGCGCAAACGTTTCATGCCCAGGAGTCACCATGGTTCATGATGTACGCCCCAGCGGCAGCCCGTTCAAGCGGCTGTTTTTCGCCTTGCCGGTCAGCGATGTCCAGCGCCGCGCTCTGGCCCAGTTCCGTCGCGGCCTGAACCTGCGCAGCGGCAAACCGGTGCCGGCCGCCAACTTTCATGTCACGTTGCTGTTCCTGGGCGATGTGGATGCCGCCCTGGTGCCGGCAATCTGTGCGACGGTCGATCAACTGGCGCTGCCGGGCAGGGTACCCCGGTTGACACTTGACCGCTTGCAGGTGTGGCAGCGCTCCAGCGCCCTGGTACTGGAGGCGCAGCAGGTGCCAGCAGCGCTGATGCGCCTGGTGTACGGCCTGCAGCAGGCGCTGCTGCCTTTTGCCGGGCAAGCTGACAAGCGCGACTACCGCCCGCACCTGACGCTTGCCAGGGATTATCGCGGCGATTTGCCAGAGGCCGGCAGTGCGCCGGCGTTTTTCCTCGGCGCCCCGCACTTCACGTTGTATGAATCGCGCAAGGGCGCCTACTGGCCGTTGGCGCAATGGCCACTGGCGCCCTCAAGTGCCACGCCTGGTGACTGACGGGTGATTGCCCGCCGCCCTTCAGTCAAACCGGCAAGCTCTGGTAGGGCAGTTCATCCCCTGGGCTGCGTTCGAACTGGCGCTTGTATTCACGGCTGAACTGCGAGGTGCTCTGGTAGCCCACCCGGTGCGCCGTCTGTGCAACACCCAGGCCTTCGCCGATCAGCATTTGCTGGGCCTTGAGCAACCGCAGGCGTTTGAGGTATTGCATGGGCGCCATGTCGGTGCAGCGCTTGAAGTGTTCGTGAAAGGTCGAAACACTCATGTTGGCCCGCGCCGCGAGCGCCTCCACGCTCAGGGGCTCGCTGTAGTGCTCGCGCAAGTGGGCGAGGGCGGCGCCGATACGGGCAAAGTGCCCTTGTTGTTCCACCAGCGCCCGCAACACCCCAGCCTGCGGGCCGCGCAGCGCGGTGTAAAGCACTTCACGCACCCTCGCCGGGCCCAGGACCTTGGCATCCAGTGGGTCCTGCAGGCACTGCAGCAGGCGCTCCACACTGTCGCGCATGGGCGCATCCAGTGCTGCGGAAGTCATCGATTGCGGTGTTTGCGCCTGCACGGCAGGGTCTGGCGCCAGATCCATGCTTTGTACCAGTTCACCCAGCACGCCACGGTCGATGTCCACCGCCACGCCCAACAACGGCGCCTCGCGGGTGGCGAAGGTTTCACACATGAAGGGCACCGACAACGCCTGCACCAGGTAGTGGCCGGCACCGTACTCAAGGGTGCGTGGCCCCAGGCGCGCCAGCTTGCTGCCCTGGGCCAGGATCATCAGGCTGGGCTCGTAGATTTGCGGGCTGCTGGCGACATAGTGGTCCCAGCTCAGTACTTGCACCTGTGGCAGGTGCGTAGGCACGAAGCCCGGGCGCGTGGCCAGGCAGCGGATCAGGGCGCAGAGGGGCGCGTTGGCATCGACGTGGCGGGTCAGTTGCATGATGAACCAGGGCAGAGGATCAGACAGCCTAATGATCGCAGATTGACGGCATAGCGCCAGTGGCACAAAGGCAGGTTCGGAGAATCAGGCATGCATGCCGGAGAATCAGCCGTGGGCGCGAGGGCGAATGGTGGGCACAATTGCCCCACTGAATCGTTTCATTCTACAGCGAGGTCCAGCATGTATACCGCCATCGGTTACGCCGCCCAAACCCCTACCAGCCCCCTGGCGCCCATGACCTTCGAGCGCCGCAGCCCGCGCCCGGACGATGTCGCCATCGAGATCCTGTACTGTGGCGTGTGCCACTCCGACATCCACCAGGCGCGCAACGAATGGGGCATTGCCGTATACCCGCTGATGCCTGGCCACGAAATCATCGGCCGCGTCACCGCCACGGGCGACCAGGTCACCGCCTACAAGGTAGGTGACCTGGTAGGCGTGGGTTGCATGGTCGACTCCTGCCGCCACTGCGAGGCGTGCGCCAAGGACCTGGAGCAATACTGCCAGCAAGGCCCGACCATGACCTATGCCACCCCGGACCGGGTCGACGGCAGCAACACCATGGGCGGCTACTCCAGCAGCATCGTGGTCAGCGAGCACTTCGTGCTGCGCATTCCGGCCGGCATGGACCTGCCCAGCGCCGCGCCGATCCTGTGCGCCGGTATCACCACCTATTCGCCGCTCAAGCACCACGGTGTCGGCCCGGGGCACAAGGTCGGCATCCTGGGCATGGGCGGGCTGGGCCACATGGGCATCAAGCTGGCCAAGGCGCTGGGCGCAGAAGTGACCTTGTTCACCCGCTCCCAGGCCAAGGCCGAAGAAGCGCGGCGCCAGGGCGCCGACCATGTGATCGTGTCCACCGATGCCGAGCAGATGCGCGCTGCGGCCGACCGTTTCGATTTCCTGCTCGATACCATTCCGGTGCAGCACGACCTGAACCCGTACCTGGAAACGCTGAAGTTCGACGGGGTGCACATTCTGGTCGGCCTGATCGAGCCGATCGACCCGGCCGTGCATGCGGCCAACCTGGTCATGAAGCGTCGGGTGCTGGCGGGGTCGTTGATTGGTGGTATCGCCGAGACCCAGGAAGTGCTGGATTTCTGTGCCGAACACGATATCCGCTGCGATATCGAGATGCTGGACATCCGCAATATCAACCAGGCGTACGAGCGCATGATCGCCGGTGATGTGAAATACCGGTTCGTGATCGACATGGCCACGCTGCAGGCCTGATCGGGGCCTGCGTCGGCCGCTATGCGGGCAAGCCGCGAAGCGGCCGGCTGGCAGGCCGGGGCAGGCTTGGCTACCAGGCCAGCGGTTTGTCCCAGCCCTTCCAGAACAGCCACCGGCGCACCTCCCCATGCGCGCCGGTACCGATCTGCCACGCCGGCCGGCCGCTGTCGAGGGCAATCTCCGCCACAATCCCGGCATGGCTGGCGGCCACCAGGGTACGCCCGTCGGCGCTGATGTCCATGGCGCTGATGGTCGAGCCCAGGTAGTGCTGCCAATGCTCCTGGCCATCTTCGCCAAAGGCCCGCAGGTAGCCGTAGGCATCACCGATGATGTATTCGCCAGCGCGCGCCACCCCGGCATAGACACGCGCGCCATCCTGCACCAGTGGGGTGCGCGGGTCCTGGCTGTAGTAATCGGTGCGCAGCCCCGGCAGGTCGGCTACCCGTACCGCCAGCGTGGCACCGCTGTAGAAGTGGCAGGCGTTGAGGAGCAACTGGTCACCCCGCTGGTTGAACAGCGCGAAATGCGGGTATTCGCCGCCGGGACCAATCTCGGCCACCAACCTGAGCCGGTCGTCCAGCACCAGGTGCCGGCTGCCTTGCTCACCCACCACGACCCAGCGGCCATCGGCCGACACCGCGCCGTGCTCCATGCTCAGCCCGAGGCTGATGTCCTCCGGCTCGGTGCCTTCGGCCAGGGCGTCGAGTACCCGCGCCTGGTGCGGCAGCAGGCGGGTTGCGCCGTCGCTGGCCAACACGAAGGTGCCATCGGCACTGACCAGCAGCACGCGTTGGCCGTCCGGGAAAGGGATCAATGCGGTGGGCGCGGGTGGCAGGTCGAACGGCTCGAACGGGTAGCCGGCCGGCAACCCTTCCAGGCCGGTCGGCCAGGCCAGGCGCTGTACCTGCGGGCCGCCCCAGCCAGCGGTCACCCGGACGCCTTCGGCATTGCCCAGGGCAAAGTAGCGGCGGGCCGGGCAGCGGCCGAAGTACTCGACGCCGATCACCGGGGTGACCCCATGGCGATCGATACGCAGCACCTGGCCTTTTTCGTGCGGCATGCCGATGCGCGCCAGCAGGCTACCGTCGTCCAGCAGCAGGACATTGCTGATGCCCTGGCCATGCTCATCAAGCAACGGTACCAGCGGTTGGTGGGCAGGCGGCCAGGCTTGGCGGAAGTCTTGGCGTTGCTGCTCACTGCAGCCCGGGCGGTTGGCTGCCTGCAGGGCTGCCAGCCAGGCGTCGAGCAGGTGGTCGGTCGCGGGCACTTGTGGCGCTTGAAGGTTGTCCCAGCCTTGGGCGCGGCCTTGTGCAACGTAGTCGTTGACGGCCTGGGCATAGGCGATGACCGCCTGCTGCCATTGCTGCTGGGGGTACTGCTTGTCCATGAGTGGATCGGGCTCCTTGCTGCAACGTGTTTCACTTCAAGTGGGCATGGTACTCCTTATGCCCGACTTGCGGTTGTTGGCCCCGGGTGTGACGCGTACCATGCCGGCATTCCTATTCATGACAATGCGTACGTCGGCAACCCCATAGACCGGGGCCCTGGCGCGCGACCTGTTGCTTTTTCACGGAGACTCTCTTTCTACAATGAACGGACCTGTACCCAGCCACCTGCCACCCGGCACGGGCAGCGGCAGTTGGCTTAGCGTCATCGCCTTGGCCCTGGCGGCCTTCATTTTCAATACCACCGAATTCGTTCCGGTGGCGCTGCTCAGTGACATTGGCGGCAGCTTCGACATGAGCACTGCCCAGGTCGGCCTGATGCTGACCATCTATGCCTGGGTGGTGGCGCTGGCGTCTCTGCCGATGATGCTGCTGACCCGCAACATCGAACGGCGGCGCTTGCTGTTGTTGGTGTTCATGGTGTTCATCGTCAGCCACTTGTTGTCCTGGCTGTCGCAAAGCTTCGCCATGCTGCTGGTCAGTCGCATCGGCATTGCCCTGGCGCATGCGGTGTTCTGGGCCATTACCGCTTCGCTGGCGGTGCGCGTGGCGCCGCCCGGGCAGCAGGCCAAGGCGTTGGGCCTGTTGGCCACCGGCACCACCCTGGCCATGGTGCTTGGCATCCCGCTCGGGCGTGTGGTGGGCGAGGCACTGGGCTGGCGCATCACCTTCCTGAGCATTGCCGTGGTAGCGCTGGCGACCATGGTGTGCCTGATGAAGTCGTTGCCGCTGCTGCCCAGCCAGAACTCCGGGTCGCTACGCAGCCTGCCGGTCCTGTTCAGGCGCCCGGCGCTGGTCATCACCTATCTGCTGGTGACCCTGGTGATTACTGCGCAATTCACCGCGTACAGCTATATCGAGCCATTCGCTCTGCACGTGGCGCAGATCGGCGGCGAGCGCACCACGCTGTTGCTGTTGCTGTTCGGGGGGGCAGGGGTACTGGGTTCAGTGTTGTTCAGCCGCTACAGCGAGCGCTTCCCGCAGGGTTTCCTGCTGGGCTCGATGGGGGTGTTGGCGGCGTGCCTGCTGTTGCTGTTGCCACTGTCAGGCAACTTTTACGTGTTCGCGGTGCTGAGCATGTTGTGGGGGGTAGCGATCCTCAGCTTCAGCCTGGCGTTGCAGTCCAGGACCTTGAAGCTGGCCTCTGATGCGACCGACGTAGCCATGGCGCTGTTCTCGGGTATCTACAACATCGGCATCGGGGGTGGGGCCCTGCTGGGCAGCATTGTCAGCAGCCGGCTGGATGTGGCGTACATCGGCCTGGTGGGTGGCAGTGTGGCGGTGGTCGGGTTGTTGCTGGCCGTGGCCAGCGCCCGGCGCTTGCGGGAGGCGCTACCGCACTGACCGGTCAGGGCCTGCGATGGGCTGCGCGGCAGCCCAAACCGGTGGCAGGGCGTCAGGCCAGCACAGCCGCCCATGCTGAAATCAGCAAAAGCCCCGCCAACAGTTGGTTGAACACCCGTAACCGCTGCGGCGCCTGCAACCAGCGGGCGCTGCCTGCCCCCAGTACCGCCCATGCCCCCATGCACGGCAGGGCAACCAGGCAGAACACCAACGCCAGCTGCCATTCCGGTAACCTGGGGGCGGCAAACACCCCCACCACCGCCACGGCCATCAACCACACTTTAGGGTTGACCGCCTGCAGCAAGGCGGCGCTGAGGGCGCTGAAGCCTTGCGCCGTACCCGCGTGCAGCGGTGCCCCGGCACTGCGCAGCATTTTCCACGCCAGCCCGCTCAACCACAGCGCTCCGGCCCAGCTCATCAGTTGCTGTGCCAGTGGGTGGCGCAGCAACAGCTCGCCCAGCCCCAGGCCCACCAGCAGCACAATTGTCGCTGCCGTGCAGCAGGCCGCCAGGATCGGCAACAGGCTGGCCCGTACGCCCAGGCGGGCGCCGTGCGCCAGGATCAACAGGTTGGTTGGCCCCGGGCTGAGGCTGGCGACCAAAGCAAACAGGATGAAGGGCAGCATCGACTGAGACATGGGAACGCTCCAGAGCATCAAAGCCCCATGCTCGCTGTTGCCAAGCGGTTCAGTCTGGAAGGTTTGAGCAGCGCCTGCGGTAGTCGGCCGGCGTCAGCTGGTAGGCACGGCGAAACCAGCGGCCCAGGTGGCTCTGGTCGGCAAAGCCCAAGGCCACGGCCACTTGCGCCGAGCTCTGGCCTTGGGCGAGCAGCCGCCGCGCCCGGGTCAGGCGCAGCTGGATGAGGTAGGCATGCGGGGCAATGCCGAAGGCGGCCTTGAACGCCCGGGTGAGGCGAAAACGGTCGATGCCGCAGGCCTGGGCCAGGTCGTCGAGGCCAATGTCACGTTCCAGGTTGGCATGCAGGTAGTCCCGCGCGCGCTGCGCGCTCAGCGGCAGGCGCGGGTCGGGGTTGATGCGCCGGCGCCAGTGCAGGTGGCAGGTCAGGCGGGCAAGCAGTTCGTCGGTGGCGGTTTGCCGGACGATGCGCAAGTCCTGGTCGTGAACCGCGCGGAAGGCGAGGGCGGTAGCGCTTGCCAAACGTTGGTCATGGCAAAGGGTGTCGGCAAAGCTCGGCAGGCTGCCGCCCGGCGCGTGCTCGAACAGCGACCGCAATTGCTGGTCGAGCCAGAGCGGGTCCAGGTACAACGTGGAGTAGGTGAAGCCTTCCTCGGTGGGGGCCAGGCCATCGTGAATATCGCCAGGCTCGAGCAAGAACACCTGCCCGGGTGTGCTGCGGTGGCGCACCCGGCGGCAATTGAACTGCTGCACCCCCTGTTCGGTGACGCCCACCAGAAAGCTGTCGTGCCAGTGCGGGTCGTAGGCATGCCCGACAAAATGCGCCCGCACCGACTCGATGCCGGTGTCGGCGTCCTGCTTGAAGTCTATCCAGTTGCTCATGGAGGCATGCCGCCGATTCAAAACGCCAACCTAGCGTAACGGTTGAGTTCAGTCTGGAACAATTGTGCAGCCGCTGGCCAGTGCCGGTTCACGCAGCGCCTCGAAGCGCTCGCGTAGCCACAGGTGCAGTTGGGTTACCGCCGGGGTGAGCTGTTTGCGATGCGGGCAAACCAGCGTGACCGGGGTCGATTCGCCGAGCAGTCCGGGGAGAACGACCTCCAGTTCGCCGGTGGCAATGTTGGCGCTGACGTCCAGCCACGACTTGTACACGATGCCTTCACCCTGTACGGCCAAACGGCGGATGACGTCGGCGTCGTCGCTGACCAGCGGCCCGCGCACCTGCACGGTGCGGTTGCCCAGTTGCCATTTGTCGTACACCCGGTTGTGCTGCATGTACAACAGGCATGCATGCTGCTGCAGCGCATCGGGGGTGAGTGGGCGGCCGTGCCGGGCCAGGTAGTCGGGCGAGGCGACCAGCACCCGGCGGTTCCAGGCAGCCAGCGGCAGGGCGATGTAGTTGGCGTCCTGGTTGTGGCCATAGCGGATGGCCACGTCTACTGGGTCACGGTTGAGGTCGGCGATCTGGTCAGAGAGAAAGAAGCGCACCTGCAACGCCGGGTGCTCGCGGCGGAAGGCGCTGAGCCATGGCAACAGCATGTTGCGGCCCATGTCGGAGGGCGCCGACACCTGCAGCGTACCGCGCAGGGTGTCAGGGTTGCCATGCAGGTCTTCGTGGCCCTGGCGCAGGCTCTCCAGCACATTCAGTGCGGTCGGCAGGTAGCGCTCGCCCTCTGCGGTCAGGCGCAGGCTGCGGGTAGTGCGGGCGAACAGACGCACGTCCAGGTCGCGCTCCAGGCGCTTGATGGCCGCAGCCACCTGGCCAGGCAGCAAGCCCGCTTCGTGGGCAGCGGCGGTGAAGCTGCCCAGCACGCTGCTACGGGCGAACAGCTCAAGGTCTGCGATGCGCAGCATTTTCACTCCAGGGCCGAAAGTGTTGCTGCATTGTGCCGGTTTTTCTTTTCTGCAGGAAAGATAAGATGAGCGGCAAATTCACTGCTCATACCTGGAGTCGTTGCATGGATACCGTCTCGCTGGCCAAGCGCCGTTACACCACCAAAGCCTACGATGCCTCACGCCGTATTCCCCAGGCCACGGTCGATGCCTTGCTCGAGCAACTGCGCCACAGCCCGTCCTCGGTCAATTCCCAGCCTTGGCACTTCATCGTCGCCGACGGCGCCGAAGGCAAGGCCCGCCTGGCCAAGAGCACCTCGCAGGGCTACGCCTACAACACGCCGAAGCTGCTCGAT
Organism: Pseudomonas sp. MB-090624; assembly: GCF_003205245.1. Lineage (NCBI taxonomy): Bacteria > Pseudomonadati > Pseudomonadota > Gammaproteobacteria > Pseudomonadales > Pseudomonadaceae > Pseudomonas > Pseudomonas sp. MB-090624. The sequence continues at coordinate 48,936 of NZ_QJRK01000046.1, forward strand.
GCTTCGCACGTGATCGTGTTCTGCACCCGTACCGAAATGACTGAAGCGCACCTGGACAGCGTGCTGGACCAGGAGGCCGCCGACGGGCGTTTCCGGGACGACCAGGCGCGCGCGGCGCAAAACCAGAGCCGCCGTCACTACGTTGACCTGCACCGCTTCGATCTGAAGGACGTGCAGCACTGGATGGAGAAACAGACCTACCTGGCCCTGGGCACGGCGTTGCTGGGTGCTGCGGCGCTGGGGCTGGATGCCACGCCCATTGAAGGTTTCGACAGCAAGCTGCTGGATGCCGAACTGGGCTTGCGCGAGCGGGGGTTCACCAGCGTGGTGATGCTCTGCCTGGGCTATCGCAGTGAGGCCGACTTCAATGCCGGCCTGGGCAAGTCGCGCTTGCCGGCAGCGCAGGTATTCACCTTCCTGTAAGCGCGGCAGCCGGGTAATGCCTGTCAGTCAAGCCTTGGTGGCAGCCATTGGGCTGCTTTGCAGCCCATCGCCGGCAAGCCAGCCCACAGGGGGCGCATCAGGGCTGACAGGTGTTTGTCACAAGATATGCAGCGCCTGTGCGATCGAGCGCCGCCCGCGCGGCGCATCGCGAGCTGCGCTCGCTCCTACGTTTGTTTCGGGCCAATTATTCCTGTGGGATTTGCGCGCGAACGCCTTGGCGCATGCCTCAAAATCGCGTCGTACGAACAAGGCGGCCGCGCGCATCTGGCACAGGGGTTACTGGCCCGAAACAAACGTAGGAGCGAGCGCAGCTCGCGAAGCGCCGCGCGGGCGGCGCTCGATCTCACAGACGCTGAAGATGCTGCGGCTACCCTTGCCAGAAACCATAGAATTTCCCACAGGGCCCGCGCAAGAGGCGGGTTACCACAAGGCTGCCGACGCCGCAGCCACTACCCTGGCAAACACCTCCAGCGCCTTGTCGACTTCGGCGTCGGTGCTGAAACGGCCGATGCTAAGGCGCACGCTGTTGCGCGCCTGGTGCTCATTCAGCCCCAGCGCCAGCAGCACGTGGGACGCCATGTTGCTGGCCGAGTTGCACGCCGAGGTGGTGGACAACGCCAGTTCGCTGGCCAGCGCCGCACTGTTGAAGCCCGGGCTGTCGATGCACAGGTTCAGGGTGTGCGGGATGCGTTGCGTGGCGCAGCCATTGAGGCTGACCCCGGGCAACTTCAGCAAGCCTTCCTGCAGCCGCGTGGCCAGCTGCGCTAGGCGCAGGTACTCGCTGTCGCCGGGCTGCCCGGCCAGGGCGAACGCACTGCCCATGCCGGCAATCTGGTGGGTGGCCAAGGTCCCGGAACGCAGGCCCTGCTCATGGCCACCGCCGTGGATCTGTGCGCGCAGTACCGGGCGGGCGCGAGGCCCGACGTACAGGGCGCCGATGCCTTTGGGCCCATAGACCTTGTGCGCCGAGAACGACATCAGGTCGACAGCCATCGCGCGCAGGTCAATCGCCAGTTTGCCCACTGCCTGTGCGGCGTCCACGTGCAACAGGGCGCCATGCGCGCGAACGCACTCGCCAATGGCGGCAACGTCGGTGACCGTGCCGAGTTCATTGTTGACGGCCATCAGCGATACCAGGCGGGTATCGGCGCGCAACGCGGCTTGTACGGCCGCGGGCTGGATCAGGCCACGGGCATCAGGTGCCAGGCGCGTGACCGCCCAGCCTTGGCGCTCCAGTTCGGCCACGGTGTCGAGTACGGCTTTGTGTTCCAGCAGGCTGGTGACCAGGTGCCCCGGGTGGTCGATGCCGTTGGCAACGCCTTTGAGCGCCAGGTTGTTCGACTCGGTGGCACCAGAGGTCCATACCAGCGCTTCGGCCGGGGCGCCGATGCGCTCGGCCACTTGCTGGCGGGCCTGGTCCACCACACTGCGGGCGGCCTGGCCGTAGGCATGGCCACTGGAGGCCGGGTTGCCGAAGTTGGCCTGGCGGCCAAGGCCGGCGAGCATGGTTTCGACCACCCGGTCATCGACCGGGGTAGTGGCGGCGTAATCGAAGTACAGCGGGGCGTTAGGCATCGGGGCATGTCCATGTCTGTCGCCGTGGGGTCGGCGATCGTTGGCATCAGCCTATCGTGCGGTCGAAAGATGCTTTTCGCTTCCCGCTGAGCTATTTGTGGCGTATTTGCATGCTTGTTCTATTTGATTGCCTTTTTGGAGAATATTTTTCTCGATTCATTCTTTCGCACAGCACACCGTGATACGCATCGACCGGTTTCAGCGCGCATTTTAGGCAGGTTCAAGCGCTTTTTCTTCGTCGGCTACCACACGTTGGCACAGCTCGGTGATCTGCTCGCGCATCCAACGGTTGGCCGGGTCCTGGTCGGTGCTTTCGTGCCAGTACAGGTGCGTTTCCAGAGCCGGGACCTCCACCGGCAGCGGGTGGTAGCGCAGCTGATGACGGCGAGCGAAACGCTCCGGGACGGTCATTGCCATGTCGGTCTGCTGCAACACTTGCGAGGCCATCAGGTAGTGCTGCGAGCGCAGGGCGACCTTGCGTTGCACGCCCATCTTCCCCAACGCCAGGTCGACATACCCCAGGCCGTTGCGGCGGCTGGAAATGTGGATATGGGTCATGCCCAGGTAGCTGTCGAGGGTCAGTTTGCTGTCCGCCAGCGGGTGGCCCTGGCGCAGGGCACAGACGTAGCGGTCTTGCATCAACTTCACGTGGCGGACCTGGGGGTCGGTGTTCAACGGCGCGTCGATGGCGAAATCCAGGCGGCCGGCGGCCAGCTCCTTGGTGGTTTCACGGCGCTTGCACAGGAAACTCTCGATCAGCACCGTCGGCGCCAGGCGGCGCAGCCGCTGGAACAGGGGCGGCAGAATGACCGCTTCGGTCAGGTCGGTCATGCTGATACGGAAGGTTTTGTTGGCCTGTTGCGGGTTGAAAATGCGGCTTTCCTGTACTGAGGTGCGCAGCAGCGCCAGGGCGTTGCGCACCGGGCCGATGATGTTCTGCGCCATGGGCGTGGGCACCATGCCTTGCGCAGTGCGCACGAACAGCGGGTCGTTGAAGGTTTCGCGCAGGCGCGACAGGGCGTTGGACACCGCCGGCTGGGTGATGCCGACGATCTGCCCGGCGCGGGTGAGGTTGGCTTCGGTGTAGATCGCATCGAACACGATGAACAGGTTGAGGTCGACCTTGCTGAGGTTCATGGGCGCCGCTCTTTGTTGGAGTTATCTGCCGATCATATATCGGTTATGAATGTTCATACACGCTGAAAATAGACTAGGTGGATCGGGTTGCGCTGCTCTAGGCTCTGGCCATGTTCTTCGAACCGTGAAGGTAACCCCGATGGATTTCGCCTATTCGCCCAAGGTCCAGGCACTGCGCGAGCGTGTCACTGCGTTCATGGATGCTTATGTCTACCCCGCCGAGGCGGTGTTTGACCGCCAGGTCGCCGAGGGTGACCGCTGGCAGCCCACCGCGATCATGGAAGAGCTCAAGGCCAAGGCCCGCGCCGAGGGGCTATGGAACCTGTTCCTGCCCGAGTCGGAGTACGGCGCTGGCCTGAGCAACCTGGAGTACGCGCCGCTGGCCGAAATCATGGGCCGCTCACTGCTCGGCCCGGAGCCGTTCAACTGTTCGGCCCCGGATACCGGCAACATGGAGGTGCTGGTGCGCTACGGCAGCCAGGCGCAGAAACGCCAGTGGCTGGAGCCGCTACTGCGGGGTGAGATTCGTTCCTCCTTCGCCATGACCGAACCGGATGTGGCTTCCTCGGACGCGACCAACATGGTCGCGACCGCGGTGCGTGACGGTGACGAGTGGGTGATCAATGGGCGCAAATGGTGGACGTCTGGTGCGTGCGACCCGCGCTGCAAGGTGATGATCTTCATGGGCCTGTCCAATCCGGAAGGCCCGCGTCACCAGCAGCACTCGATGGTATTGGTGCCAACCGATACGCCTGGTGTGAAGATTGTTCGCCCGCTGCCGGTATTCGGCTACGACGATGCCCCGCATGGCCACGCCGAGGTGCTGTTCGAGAACGTAAGGGTGCCTTACGAAAACGTGATCCTCGGCGAGGGCCGCGGCTTCGAGATCGCCCAGGGGCGCCTGGGCCCTGGGCGTATCCACCACTGCATGCGTTCTGTCGGCATGGCCGAACGGGCGCTGGAGCTGATGTGCAAGCGCTCGGTTGCGCGCACCGCCTTCGGCAAGCCTCTGGCACGCCTGGGGGGCAACGTCGACAAGATTGCCGATTCGCGCATGGAAATCGACATGGCCCGGCTACTCACGCTCAAAGCGGCGTACATGATGGACACGGTCGGCAACAAGGTCGCGCGCAGCGAGATCGCGCAGATCAAGGTGGTGGCGCCGAACGTGGCGCTGAAGGTGATCGACCGGGCGATCCAGCTGCATGGCGGGGCAGGGGTGAGCGGCGATTTCCCGCTGGCGTACATGTACGCCATGCAACGCACCCTGCGCCTGGCCGACGGACCCGATGAAGTGCACCGGGCGGCGATCGGCAAGTATGAGATTGGCAAGTATGTGCCGGCAGAGATGTTGCGCAGCGGGCGGTGAGGCAGGCTGATTCTCGTCAGGCCTACTCTTTGTGGCCGGCATTGGCTTGGGGGGTGCCGTGTGCCGGCGGCTGACCCACCACAGCCGGCTTCTGCCCCCGCGTCTTGAGCAGCGAAACCACCACCCCACCCAGCAACAGCCCGAACGTCACACCCAACGACAGCAACGCCGGCACCTTGCCGACCATGCCATGGTAGAAGATCTTGCAGCCGATGAAGATCAACACCAGCGCCAATGCGTACTTGAGGTATACGAACCGGTGCATCAGCGCCGACAAGGCAAAGTACAGCGAGCGCAGGCCAAGAATGGCGAAGATGTTCGAGGTGTAGACAATGAACGGGTCCTGGGTGATGGCGAAGATCGCGGGTACGCTGTCCACCGCGAACACCAGGTCGGCCAGCTCGATCAGCACCAGTGCCAGGAACAGCGGCGTTGCATGGCGCAGGGCCTTGTTCTGCCCCGGGGGTGTCTGGTGGACAAAGAAATGCGAACCATGGATCTCGTCGGTCACCCGCAGGTGCCGGCGCACGAACTTGAGGATTGGGTTGTTGGCCAGGTCTGGATGGCTGTCTTCTTTGGCCAGCGCCATCTTCACCCCGGTGAACAGCAGGAAGGCCCCGAAGAGGTACAGCACCCAGGCGAAGTTCTGCACCAGTGCTGCGCCCACCCCGATCATGATCGCGCGCAGGATCACCACCCCGAGGATGCCCCAGAACAGCACGCGGTGCTGGTAACGGCGGGGGATGGCGAAATAGCTGAAAATCATGGCCATGACGAACACGTTGTCCATCGACAGTGATTGCTCGACCAGGAAGCCGGTGTAGAACTCCAGCGCCGATTGCGCGCCTAGCTGGAACCAGACCCAACCGCCGAACAGCACGCCGATGCTGAAGTAGCCGGAGTACAACAGCAGGCTTTCGCGCATGCCGATTTCACGTTCGTGACGGTGCAGTATGCCGAGGTCGAGTACCAGCAGGCCGATGACGATGGCCATGAACACCAGCCACAGCCAGGTGCTGGTACCGAGGAACGGGGTGGTGAGAAACGCCTGTAGAGCTGTCATGAGCCTCTCCTTGAATGTCGACGTTGCGTGGCAACAGTGATCCGACATCACGGCGTGGCAGCCGTCAGAGGGGCCCGGTATCACATAGGGTTAAGGCTAGACCTGTTTGCCTGCGCTGCCGAATCCGGAGCTGTTACATTTGTTTGCCAGGCGGCCGTGAACAGCATCACCCTGTTGCTCAGTACACCCACACCTCCACACGCTGGTTGTGCAGCCGCCCTTGTTCACGTTCGTTGCCGGCCACAGGCAATTCAGCGCCCATGCCGGTCACCTGCAGCACTGCGACGCCGTTACGTGCCAACTGGCGGCGCACCGCCTGCGCCCGCAAGCGCGACAGCAGCGCAGCGCGGCCTGGGGTCAGCTTGGGGTCGCCGAAGCCAACCAGCACTGTCTTGCCTTGTAGCTTGCCGGCCTGGTGCAGGTAATCGGCGACCCTTCGCACATCACGCAGGGCCTTGTTGTCGAGGTTGGCGCTGCCTGCCTGAAAGCGAAAGTTCACGCTCAGCCGTTGTGCCTGCCTGGCCAGGTTGCGGTAGCGCGGCGGCATGCCTGCCTGTGGTGGCACTGGCAGGGCCTGTATCTGCTGCGAAACGAACCCTTGCTGGGCGACGATGGCCTGGCCTGCCGGGCTTTGGGCGAAGTCCGCCAGGGCTTTGGCGGGTGGTTTGGGGTTGGCCGGCAGATAGAAGTACAAGCGCCGTGACAGGGGGTAGTCCTCGCTGGCCACCAGGGCGCGCGCTGGCAGCATGGCCGGGGCGTCCCCTTCAGCCACCGCCAGCACCTTGGCCCCGTGAATGGCGGCCAGGCTACTGAAGCCAATGGCCTGGCGGTCGGTGCTCACCCCTGCGGCCAGTTCGTCACTGGATTCGAAGCGCCGGGCCTGGGCTGACAGTGCCGCGTGCTGTGGCGCCAGTACCAGTGCCTTGAAGGTTTCAAAGGTGCCGGAGCGGTCGTCACGGGCGTACAGGTGAATGGCCCCGCCGGAAATGCCCAATTCTTCCCAACGCTGGATCTGACCAGAGAAAACTTGCGCCAGTTGCCCTGTGCTGAGCTGCGGCAGCGGGTTATCGGGGTGGACAATGACCGCCACACCATCCAGGGCAATGACTTGCTCGGAAGCGGCAGCACGCAGGTCGCCCAACGCTCGCAACTGGAGTACTTCGTTGTCGTTGATCGGCCGTGAGGCGGCCGCCAGGTCGGCCTCGCCCTCAACCAGGGCGGTGAAGCCGGTGCTGGAACCGTGGGCAGCGATGTCGATGCGTACCGGTTGGCCCTGCGTGTCGCGGGCCGTGATCACGGTTTCGTTGGGCAGCTTGCCGGCCCGGCGTTCGATCGCGCTGGCTTGCTGCGCACGGAGCTGGCCCTCCACCAGCGCCGGCAGCAGGGCTGCGCCAATGGTATTGGAGCCTTGCACACGCAAATGAACCGGTTCGGCCACGGTGGCCAGTGGTAGCACGGTGAGCAGTAGCACAAGCAGGCGCGGCATGCCGGGTGGCCCTGTGGCATAGAGTTGGCCGGCAGATTACGACAGGGGCGTGATGATAATGTGACAGTCAATGGGCTTGAGGCTGTCGAGGCTGCTGTGCAGCCCATCGCCGGCAAGCCGGCTCCCACACCGATAGCAATGTTCTCAAGACCTGTGCTGTACGTTGTGGGAGATTCTATGGTTTCTGGCAAGGGTAGCCGCAGTATCTTCAGCGCCTGTGAGATCGAGCGCCGCCCGCGCGGCGCAATCGCGAGCTGCGCTCGCTCCTACGTTTGTTTCGGGCCAGTAACGCCTGTGACAGGCGCGCGCGGCCGCCTTGTTTGTACGGCGC
>NZ_QJRK01000047.1:0-55889 GCF_003205245.1 Pseudomonas sp. MB-090624
TACTGGCCCGAAACAAACGTAGGAGCGAGCGCAGCTCGCGATTGCGCCGCGCGGGCGGCGCTCGATCTCACAGGCGCTGAAGATGCTCCGGCTACCCTTGCCAGGAACCATAGAATCTCCCACAGGGGCCTCACAAAACTGAGAGGCAGTGACACGCCTGTGGGAGCCGGCTTGCCGGCGATAGGGCCCTCGAACCAGAAAAATAAAACGGTTATATAAAAATTCTTAAATAGTATTTTTAAGAATAAAAGCCCCTCGCTACTATTGCCCTCAAGCCAGGCAATACCCCTTCAAATCCCCGCCCGGCATCTCACGCCAAGGAGAACGAGCATGAGTGCATCGCTGCGTAATATCGATGGTCAGGACGAAGCCAGCCTTTTGCGGGAGATCCAGAACGCCCTGCGCGACCTGCGCTTTGGCGCGGTGGAGATCACGGTGCATAACGCCCAGGTCGTGCAGATCGAGCGCAAGGAGAAGTTCCGCCTGCAACAGCCGGGCAATAAGGCCGGCTGAGCCCACACCCTTTCAAAACTAGAACAAATGCCATCGGGAGCTTCACCATGTCCATCCGCCGTTATGCGCTCGCCGCCCTGGCCAGTGCCGTTTTTGCCGGTTCCGCCATCGCCAAGGATTACGAACTGCTGAACGTGTCATACGACCCCACCCGTGAGCTGTACCAGCAATACAACGCCGAGTTCATCCAGCATTGGCAGCAGGCGCACCCGGGCGACACGGTGAAGATCCAGCAATCCCACGGTGGCTCGGGCAAGCAGGGCCGGGCGGTGATCGACGGTCTGCGCGCTGACGTGGTGACCCTGGCGCTGGCCGGTGATATCGACGAAATCGCCAAGCTGGGCAAGACCTTGCCGGAGAACTGGCAAACCCGCCTGCCGGACGCCAGCACCCCCTATACCTCGACCATCGTGTTCCTGGTGCGCAAGGGCAACCCGAAAGGCATCAAGGACTGGGGCGACCTGATCAAGAACGACGTGTCGGTGATTACCCCCAACCCGAAAACATCTGGCGGCGCACGCTGGAACTTCCTTGCCGCCTGGGCTTACGGCCTGAAGGCCGGCGGCAGTGAAGACAAGGCCAAGGCCTATGTGCAGGAGCTGTTCAAGCACGTACCGGTGCTGGATACCGGCGCGCGCGGTTCTACCATCACCTTCGTCAACAATGGCCAGGGCGATGTGTTGCTGGCCTGGGAAAACGAGGCTTTCCTGGCACTGAAGGAAGACGGCGGTGCCGACAAGTTCGAGATCGTCGTGCCGTCGCTGTCGATTCTCGCCGAGCCGCCGGTGGCGGTGGTGGACAAGAACGCCGAAAGGAAGGGCAATACCGCGATTGCCACCGAATACCTCAAACACCTGTACAGCCCGGCCGGGCAGAAAATTGCCGCCCAGAACTTCTACCGCCCGCGTGATGAAAAGGTCGCGGCCGAGTTTGCCAAGCAGTTCCCGAAACTGGACCTGGTGACCATCGACAAGGACTTTGGTGGCTGGAAGACTGCACAACCAAAATTCTTCAATGATGGCGGTGTGTTCGACCAGATCTATCAGGCACAGTAACCGGCCAGGGAAAACCGGGGCCGCGCCGCGGCCCATCGCCGGCAAGCCAGCTCCCACAGGGATCGCGCAGCCTTCAGGCCTGTGGTAATCCTGTGGGAGCTGGCTTGCCGGCGATGGGCTGCAAGCCAGCCCCAAAGATTCAGAAGCCTGCGCCGGCCCCGGATCGATACTTGGCCATGTGCATTCAAAGGGATACCTATGTCACGTCGCATTTCCCCCGTCATACCCGGCTTCGGGCTGACGCTGGGCTACACCTTGGTGTACCTCAGCCTGATCGTGCTGATACCGCTGGCGGCCATGTTCATCCATGCCTCGCAGCTGACCTTCGAGCAGTTCTGGAACATCATCAGTGCGCCGCGGGTAATCGCCGCGCTCAAACTGAGTTTCGGCACTGCCCTGTTCGCGGCCATCATCAATGGTGTGATTGGCACCCTGCTGGCTTGGGTGCTGGTGCGCTACACCTTCCCGGGGCGCAAGGTCATCGATGCGATGATCGACCTGCCGTTCGCCCTGCCCACGGCCGTTGCCGGTATCGCCCTGACCGCGCTTTACGCCCCCCAGGGCTGGGTCGGTCAGTTCGCCACCGACCTGGGCTTCAAGATCGCCTACACCCCACTGGGCATCACCCTGGCGCTGACGTTCGTCACCCTGCCGTTCGTGGTGCGCACCGTGCAGCCGGTTCTGGCCGACATCCCGCGTGAAGTGGAAGAGGCTGCGGCCTGCCTGGGTGCCAAGCCGCTGCAGGTGTTCCGCCACATCCTGGCGCCGGCCCTGCTGCCCGCCTGGCTGACCGGCTTTGCCCTGGCCTTCGCCCGTGGCGTGGGCGAGTACGGTTCGGTGATTTTCATTGCTGGCAACATGCCAATGAAGACCGAGATCCTGCCGCTGCTGATCATGGTCAAGCTCGACCAGTACGACTACACCGGGGCCACCGCCATTGGCGTGCTGATGCTGGTGGTTTCCTTCATCCTGCTGCTGCTGATCAACCTGCTGCAGCGCCGTATCGAAACCCCTTGAAGGAGGCCGGCATGTCCAGTTCATCCCTGAGTGCAAGCGCGGCCGCCAACGCCGCCCGCCGTAGCAGCGCCACTTCGCGGCGTATCCTGATCGGCCTTGGTTGGCTGGTGTTCGTGCTGTTTTTGCTGCTGCCCCTGGTCATTGTGGTATCGCAGGCGCTGAAGAACGGTTTTGGCACCTTCTTCGAGGCGATCCTCGAACCCGACGCCTTGTCGGCGCTGAAACTGACCCTGCTCGCCGTGGCCATCTCGGTGCCGCTGAACCTGGTGTTCGGGGTAAGCGCCGCCTGGTGCGTGAGCAAGTACACCTTCCGCGGCAAGAGCATCCTGGTCACCCTGATCGACCTGCCGTTCTCGGTGTCGCCGGTGATCGCCGGCCTGGTCTACGTGCTGATGTTCGGCGCGCAGGGCCTGTTCGGGCCGTGGCTGCAAGACCACGATATCCAGATCGTCTTCGCCCTGCCGGGCATCGTTTTGGCGACCATTTTCGTCACCGTGCCGTTCGTGGCCCGTGAGCTGATCCCGCTGATGCAGGAGCAGGGCACGCAAGAGGAGGAGGCCGCGCGGCTGCTCGGCGCCAACGGCTGGCAGATGTTCTGGCACGTGACCCTGCCGAACATCAAGTGGGGGCTGATCTACGGCGTGGTGCTGTGTACTGCGCGGGCCATGGGCGAGTTTGGCGCGGTGTCGGTGGTGTCCGGCCACATTCGTGGCGTGACCAATACCCTGCCGCTGCACGTGGAAATTCTCTACAACGAGTACAACCACGTCGCAGCCTTCAGCGTGGCCAGCCTGTTGCTGATCCTGGCGCTCTTCATCCTGCTGCTCAAGCAGTGGAGCGAGAACCGTATTAACCGCCTGCGCCACGGCGCCGCGGAGGAATGACTCATGTCGATCGAAGTTCGTAACGTCAGCAAGCGCTTCAACAGCTTCCAGGCCCTGGACAACATCACCCTGGACATCAACAGCGGCGAGCTGGTGGCCTTGCTCGGCCCTTCCGGCTGCGGCAAGACCACCTTGCTGCGCATCATCGCCGGCCTGGAAACCCCGGACCAGGGCAACATCGTGTTCCATGGCGAGGACGTGTCGGGCCGCGACGTGCGCGACCGCAACGTGGGGTTCGTGTTCCAGCACTACGCACTGTTCCGCCACATGAGCGTGTTCGACAACGTAGCGTTCGGCCTGCGCATGAAGCCCAAGGGCGAGCGCCCAAGCGAAAGCAGGATCGCCGAGAAAGTGCATGAGCTGCTGAACATGGTGCAACTGGACTGGTTGTCCGACCGCTACCCTGAGCAGTTGTCGGGTGGCCAGCGCCAGCGCATCGCCCTGGCCCGGGCACTGGCAGTGGAGCCCAAGGTGCTGCTGCTGGATGAGCCGTTCGGTGCGCTGGATGCCAAGGTGCGCAAAGAACTGCGCCGCTGGCTGGCGCGGCTGCACGAGGACATCAACCTGACCTCGGTATTCGTCACCCACGACCAGGAAGAAGCCATGGAGGTGGCAGACCGCATCGTGGTGATGAACAAAGGCGTGATCGAGCAGATCGGTTCGCCGGGCGAGGTGTATGAGCAACCGGCCAACGATTTCGTCTACCACTTCCTCGGTGACTCCAACCGCCTGGCGTTGAGCGAAGGGCACCATGTGCTGTTCCGGCCGCACGAGGTGTCTTTGTCGCGCCATGAAACCGAAGGCCACCATGCGGCCGAAGTGCGCGACATTCGGCCGCTGGGCGCGACCACCCGGGTGACCCTGAAGGTGGAAGGGCAGAGCGAGTTGATCGAAGCCGAAGTGGTCAAGGACCACGATAGCCTGACCGGCCTGGCGCGTGGGGAGACGCTGTTCTTCCGGCCGAAGGTTTGGCAGAAGGTGGCGGATATCTGAGTCGCGGTGGCTGATGCAAAGCCCGGGGTTAGTCCCGGGCTTTTTTGTACCTGTGAGATTGCCGCGGCTGCTTTGCAGCCCACCGCAACGCAACGCCACTACTGGTATTTTGGTTATTAATAAATAGCTTCTTATTCCTTTACGAATATAACCCCCTATTTATACTGGCCTCCAAGCACGCAAACTTACTGGAGGCGTCCCATGCGCAATGAGTCGATTCGATACCTGATTGTGCCGGGATGGCAAGGATCGCCAGACAACCACTGGCAAAGCCACTGGCAGCGCACCCTGCCCAACAGCGCGCGGGTCGAGCAGCATGACTGGTTGACCCCGCAACGCCAGGACTGGGTGCAGGCGCTGGAACAGGCGATTGCCGCCGAGCCCTCGCCAGTCATCCTGATCGCCCATAGCCTAGGCTGCATCACCGTCGCCCATTGGGCCGCGCAGGCCAGCCCGGCGTTGCTGCGGCGGGTGAGGGGGGCGTTGCTGGTGGCGCCTGCGGACGTCGAGCGGCCCGCCTGTGCGTCGGCCCTGCGCAACTTTGCGCCGATTCCGCTCGGGGTGTTGCCATTTCCCAGCCAGGTTGTCAGCTCGGACAACGACCCTGCCGTGAGCGTGCCGCGGGCGTTATACCTGGCCCAGGCCTGGGGTGCCGAAGCGGGGTTGCTGAGCAACGCCGGGCACATCAACGTCAAGTCCGGGCATGAACGCTGGGAACAAGGCTTCGCCTACTTGTATCGCTTGCAAAGCCGGGTCGAGCAGCGCGGACGGCGCCGCGCCTGATTGGCCCTTGTACGCCCGGCCACCTCAGGCCTGGGGCGGGAGTTTTTTCATGACTTTTCAAAACCCGTTTGGCCAGCCGCTGCTGACCTTTCCTGAACTGGACAAAAGCCCCTTGAGCATCCGTGCCAAGGCATTGGTGTTCATCGACCCACGCTCGCAGCGGCTGCGCGATGAGCTTGAGCTCCTGGCGCCGCAACCCTTGCCGGTGCTGATTCGTGGCGAGACCGGTACCGGCAAGGAGCTGCTGGCGCGGCAAATCCACCGTACCAGCGACCGTAGCGGGCTGTTCGTGTCGGTCAACTGCGCGGCCATCAGCCCGACCTATGCCGACGCCGAGTTGTTCGGCTATAGCGCTGGCAGCCATGGCGGTACGGCCAGCAGCCGCGCCGGCTGGTTTGGCTCGGCCAACGGCGGCACGCTTTACCTGGACGAAATCGCCGACTTGCCGCTGGCCATCCAGGGCAAGCTGCTGGCAGCGCTGGAGAACCGCGAGGTGATGCGTGTTGGGGCGCAACAACCACAGCCGGTGGATGTAAGGCTGGTAGCCGCCAGCAGTATCGACCTGGCTCGGGTGGTGCGTGCCGGTCGCTTCAACGAGCGGCTCTACCACTACCTGCATGAAGGCGCGCTGGAGCTGCCGCCATTGCGCGAGCGGCCAGGCGATATCCTGCCGTTGGCCGAGTATTTCGTGGGTATCTACAGTGCCCGGCTGCAGCGCCCGGTGCCCCTGGTGAGCGAGGCCGCGCAGCAGGTGCTGGAAGCCCACCCGTGGCCGGGCAATACCCGCGAGCTGGAGAATGTCATTCACTTTGCCTTGCTGGTAAATGATAGCGAAGAGCTGTTGCCCCATGACCTCGACCTGCCAAGACCGCTGGCTAGCCATGGCTCATAAGCAAAACCCGTAGTGACTGTATTTTTTGGAATAACTAGCGAAATAAAAGATATTGTTACGGAATAAAAATTCTAGGTATTGTCCGCCTCACGCCCACTGGTGAAGCGGTTGGGCAGCCGATTCGCCATCGCCGATGGCTCAGATTCAGAATAAGGACCACCATGAAGAAGACCCTGCTGACCACCGCCCTGGCCGCCGCCCTGGCGTTTTCCGGCCTGGCCGCCGCCGCCGAGAAACTGGTGGTTGCCGCTACCCCGGTACCGCACGCCGAAATCCTCGAGCTGATCAAGCCTACCCTGGCCAAAGAAGGGGTGGACCTGCAGATCAAGGTCTTCACCGACTACGTGCAGCCGAACGTGCAGGTGGACCAGAAGCGCCTGGACGCCAACTACTTCCAGACGCTGCCCTACCTGAAGAGCTTCAACGAAGGCAAGGGCACCCACCTGGTAACCGTGGTTGGCGTGCACGTCGAGCCGTTTGGTGGCTATTCGAAGAAGGTCAAGAGCCTGAGCGAGCTGAAAGAGGGCGCCACCGTTGCCATTCCGAACGAAGGGAGCAACAGCGGGCGTGCTCTGATCCTGCTGCAGAAGGCCGGCCTGATCACCCTGAAGGACCCGAAGAACGCCCTGGCCACCCCCAAGGACATTGCCGAGAACCCGAAGAACCTGAAGTTCCGCGAGCTTGAGTCGGCCATGCTGCCACGCGTGCTGGACCAGGTGGACTTGGACATGATCAACACCAACTACGCCCTCGAAGCCGGCTTGAACCCGGCCAAGGATGCGCTGGTGATCGAAGGTGCCGACTCGCCGTACGTGAACTTCCTGGTCGCGCGCCCGGACAACAAGGACAGTGATGCGATGCAGAAACTGGCCAAGGCCCTGACCAGCCCGCAAGTGAAGGAATTCATCGCCAAGAAGTACCAGGGCGCCGTACTGCCGGCGTTCTGATCCGCCAGCAGTCATCGAAAAAACGCCGACCCCCATGTGTCGGCGTTTTTGCTTCCGGCCGCAGCGCCCCTACCAAAGCGCCATCTTGTAGGAGCGGCCTTGTGTCGCGATGGGCTGCAAAGCAGCCCCGGCAATCTCAAAGCGACATTGCAACCAGAGCAATCACTGCGCCGGCACCAGCCGGAGCGTGCTCTGCGCCGGAATCACCCCCATCTGCGCCTTCTGATACCGCCCTTGCACATACCCTTCGGCCTGGTCTGCGTAATGCCGGTCGAAGGGCACGCCACTCTGCCCGACCGGGTTGCTGGTCAGCGCCTGCCCGGCATCGGCAAAGTCGATCAGCCGCCGCGTCGAGGGCCCGTAGGTGACCGGCCATGGCGCCGGGCCGATTTTCGCCGACAGGTTGTTCGGTACCTCATGTGTACCGGGGGCGGCGAATGGCCCAACGTTGAACAGCAGGTTCAGCGGCTTTTTCACCCCCAGGGGGTGGTTGTGGGTCAAGGTATGGGCCTTGCCCCACTGCCAGCGCGACGGGTCGTCGCCCAGGGTGTCGCGCAGGTGCTTCAGGCTGTTGTGCCATGCCGTACGCACCACTTGGGTGCGGTCGGTGTGCTGGTCGCCACCCCGGGTATTCCACCAAGGCGAATCGGCATCCGCCGCCAGCCGTGGCAAGGCGGCGTCGATGGCGCGGGTACTGATCAGTACCGGGAACCAGGTATCGCCCAGTTCATCATGCAGGGCCGAGTAGGCCAGCTCGTAAAGGAACTGGTTGAACAGGGTGGCGCTGGTCGAGTCCAGCGGGTAATCGCCCGCCCAGGCGGCCAGTTGTTCCACCAGTTCCTTTTCTTCATCACCTTCGGCTATGGCGCGCAGGGTCGCCAGCAGCGGGGCCAGCATGCGCGGGCCATAGTCGCTGGTGGTGTCCAGCTGTAGCGCCTGGCTGTTCTGGGTGTCCCACTTCACCTCAGGGTTGGCCAGCTGGCGATCGAGCTGGCGGCCACGATCGGGCAGGTTGTAGTACCCCGGTATCGGTACCGCCGCCGGTGGCTGGTAATTGGCCGAGACGATATAGCCGCGGGCCGGGTTCTCCTGCTGCGGGTTGGCGCTGAAGGGGTAGAAACCGAGCTTGTCGGCCTGGCTGCTGGCGCCGTCGAGGATGAACGCCGGGTCGACGCCGGCTGGGCGTATCGGCAACTTCGCGGCCGCCCACCAGCCGATATCACCGCGGGCGTTGGCCCAGACGAAGTTCAGCCCCGGCGCATGGACCTTGGCTGTGGCTTCGCGCATCTTGCCCAGGGAGTCGGCGCGGTTGAGCTGGTAGAAACCCTCGAGGATCGGGTTTTCGGTTTCGAGAAACGCCCACCACAGGGCTACTGGCGTGGTGCCGGCGATATTGCCCAGTACATCGTTGACGATGGGGCCATGGGGCGAGCGGCGCAGGTTGAGGGTGACTGGCGCTTCACCCTTTACCGCAATCTGCTGCTGGGTGGTTTCCAGTGTGTGCCACCGGCCATCGACCATGACCTGGTTGCTGTCGGCCGGGTTGGTGCGTTCGGCGATCAGGTCGACATCATCGTTCTGGAACATGGTCAGGCTCCAGCCGAAGTCGCGGTTGTGGCCGAGCAGGGCGAACGGGTTGAGCGCCTGGAAGTAGCCGTACAGGTTGAAGCCGGGTGCCGACAGTTCGGCCTCGTACCACACCGCCGGCACTGCAAAACTGATGTGCGGGTCGCCTGCCAGCAACGGCCTGCCACTGCGTGTGCGGCTACCGGCGACGGCCCAGGCATTGCTGCCCTCGAACTGCGGAATGCCGGCATCGCCCAGTGCTTCGTGGCTGAGCCGGGCCAGGCCTTCGAGGCTGCGCCAGTCGGCCGCCGCCAGCGGTTTGCCCAGGGCCCCCTCGGGCTGCCAGCCCAGGTCGAAAATGTTCAGGTAGTCAGGGCCCAACTGGTCGCGGATGTAGGTCAGCGCCGGTTCGGTGCGAAACGCTGCGGCAAAACTGTACGCCAGGTAGCCGGCGATACTCAGGGTGTCTTCGGCGGTGAACGGGCGTGGGGTGATACCGAGCAGGTCGAACTCCACCGGCTTGGGGTGGCTGGCCTGCCAGCGGTTGACCCCGTCGAGGTAGGCTTGCAAAGCCAGGGCGGCAGGCGATTGCGGGTCCTGGCGCCTGGCCATCAGGGCGGCTTGCTCGCGTATGCGCAGGCTGCGGAACAGCGTGTCGGTGGGCAGCAGCTTGTCGCCCAGCACCTCGGCCAGTTCGCCACGTGCCAGGCGGCGCATGATCTCCATTTGAAACAGCCGGTCCTGGGCATGCACATAGCCCAGCGCACGGTACAGGTCCGCCTCGTTCTGCGCTTGCAGGTGCGGCACGCCGCGGCTGTCGTAGCGCACGCTGACCGGCGCCTGCAGGCCGGCCATCGCCACTTCGCCTTCACGCTGTGGCAGCTTGCCCTGTGCATACCAGTAACCAGCGCCAGCGGCCACGGCAACAACCACGGCCAGTAGGGTCAGGCTGCGCTTCATGCAGACTCCTTGAGCAATCTACGAAAAAAAAGGGTCCGACCTTGGGTGGATGCGCGAACGAGCACTGCCCCAGGAAGGAGTTTCCATGGCACTCAGCGAAAAACAGAAGATGCTTACCGGCCAGCTCTACCACGCTGGCTGCCCTGAATTGCAGGCCGAGCAGATCGCCAGCAAGCACTGGATGCACCGCTACAATAACAGCGTGGAACTGCTTAACGACGCCCGTCATGGCTTGCTGCGCGAGCATTTTTGCCATGTGGGCGAGGGCACCGTGATCCGCCCACCCTTCTACTGCGACTATGGCTACAACATCCGCGTCGGCCGCAACACCTTCATCAATTTCAACTGCGTGATGCTCGACGTGGTGCCGGTGTCTATCGGCGATGACTGCCAGGTCGGCCCCAATGTGCAGATCTACGCTGCCGACCACCCGCTGGACCCCGACGTGCGGCGCAGCGGGCTGGAAAGCGGGCGCCCCGTGACCATTGGCAACAATGTGTGGATCGGCGGTGCGGCGATCATTCTGCCGGGTGTGACCATTGGCGATAACGCGGTGGTTGGTGCCGGCAGCGTGGTGACCCGGGATGTGCCAGCCGGTGCCACGGTGGTGGGTAACCCTGCACGGGTGCGTCAGCCTGCCCAAGGGCAATAGCAGCCCACCGCCAGGGTATTGGAGGCACTGACCTGGCGGCCGTCGAGCAGTGCCTTGAGAATAGGCTCGATGAAGCTGTTGCTGGCATTGCAGACAGCGCCTTCGCTGTAGGGGCCGAAATAGGCCAGGCGACCTCGCCGATCCCAGATGGCCACGGCCGGCGTGGCGGGCAGGTGTTCGCTACCGGGCAGGCTGCCCAGCGGTTGCAGCCCGGTGAGGTTGGCCGGCAGCTGGCCATGGCTGCCGGGCTTTTGCAGCACGTGGAAGGCTACGCCCTGTTCGGCGAACTGGCTGACCAGCTCGGCAAGGTGTTGTTGATTGCCGACATTGCAGGGGCAGGCCGGGTCCCAGAAGTGCACCACGCGGATCGGGCCCGGGCCGGCCAGCTCGGCGGGGAGCTGCAACTGGCTGCCGTCGAACAGCGTGGCCTGGTTGTCGAACGGGCGCAGGTAGCGGGCCTGGAAGGTGGTGAAGGCTTGCCACATCAGGGCGGCGCCGAGCAGCAGCCCGCAAGCGGCAGCCATCGGCTTGATGATCTTGATATTCATGAGAAGTCGTGGGCCGCTCCTACAATCGGATCGATGCAGGTTGTTCGAAGTGGACGAGCTTGCCATGACGAGGGCCAGAGCTGAATATCCCAGATCAATACTTGCTTCACTGTGGATGTACCCGATGCCCCCTGACTTTCAGCCCGACCGCCTGCGTGCCAGCCTGGCGCCGTTCACCGCGCGCCATCCGCTGTCGATGCAAGCGCAGGATTACCAGCGTTTCTATGGCCTGAACCTGTCGGCCCACAGCTGGCTGGGCGGTTTCCAGGCCGCGGGGTTCGAGTTGGTCGGGCAGGCTTGGCTACCCGAGCAGCCAAGCGCGACGCTGTTCCTGCTGCATGGCTATTACGACCACATGGGCCTCTATCGGCATGTGATCGAGTGGGCGCTCGGGCAAGGTTTCGCGGTCATCAGCTGCGACCTGCCCGGCCATGGGCTGTCCAGCGGCGAGCGGGCGAGCATCAGCGACTTCGCGGTGTACCAGCAGGTGCTGCAGGCGCTGTTCGAACAGGCGCGTGCGTTGCAGCTGCCGCGGCCATGGCATTTGTGCGGGCAGAGCACGGGTGGGGCGATCGCGGTGGACCATTTGCTGCACCAAGGTGCCCATAGCCCTGTGGATGGCCAGGTCATTCTGCTGGCGCCGCTGGTGCGGCCATGTGCCTGGCGTTGGTCCAAGTTCAGCTATCGGGTGCTGCGCCATTTCGTCAATGGTATCGAGCGGCGCTTCAGTGAGAACACCAACGACCCTGCCTTCCTGCCGTTTCTCCAGGCCGACCCCCTGCAACCGCGCCGGCTGCCCACCGCCTGGGTGGGTGCCCTGATCGCCTGGGTCAAACGCATCGAGGCTGCGCCCAAAAGTACGCGGCGGCCATTGATCGTACAGGGAGAGGCCGACGGCACCGTGGATTGGCCATACAACCTGGAGGTGCTGAAGACCAAGTTCGCTGAGCCGCAGATCCTGATGCTGCCCGACGCGCGTCACCACCTGGCCAACGAGCTGCCAGGCATTCGCCAGCGCTACTTCGACTTCATCGACCAGCGCCTGGGCTGATCACTTCAGGTCATTGCTGCTCTGGCCCACCGCCAGGCCGGCACGCACCGCGGCCAGTGCCGCCTGGTAGTAGGCCTTGCCGTCGGGCGACTCGGCAAAGGTGGCGAACTCTTCCAGCTCGGCGTCGGACAGGTCGCGGTACACGTACAGCAACGTATTGTTGAGGTCTTCGCCAATTTGCCCCATGAGCCGCTGGCGCTGACCGTCGAGCAGGCCTTGCGCCTGGCCGCCGCCGAACAGGCCGGGGATCATCGAGCTGAGGCTGTCGGCCGCCACGCCGGCGATGGCCAGGCTGACTTCGGCGCCGGCTTCGCGTGCTGGCAAGGCCTGAGCCAGGTGGCCAATGATCAGCAGGCGGTCATCGCTGGCCTGCATTTTCGGCAAGCCCTTGGCGTTTCTGGCCAGTTCATCCTTGCGCGTGGCCTTGAGCTCGGCGGCTACCACCTTGCGCCCCAGCGGCGACTGGAAGAACGCCAGGGCCGGTGCCGGGTTGGCCAGGCTGGCGCGCAGCTTTGCCTGGGCACGACGGTCTACCGCCTGGGCCTGGAAGCGCTGGTTGCTGTTGTCGACCAGTGCCTGGTACACGGCGGGCGGTAAACTGTTGCGGTAGCGCGCCTGGGCGGCGGTGAGGGCATCGTTGAAGTGGGCGCGCTGGTCGGGCCAGCCGGCAGCCTTGTACAGTTGATCCAGGTTATCTGCCCAGACAGGCGTGGTGCAGATCATCAGCAGAATCAGGGAAAACAGACGGCGCATTCAGGACTCCTGTCGGCAGGCGACCATTGTCCTTGGCCCGGCGCCGGTTTGTCGAGATATGTGCGTGTTTCTCGGCCAAGTGGCGCTGTGCGCCGCCAGGGCGAATGGATATGATGCGCGCCATGCATACTTCCCCCGAAAACCCGATGCTCGCGGCCGTCGTTGACGATCTGGCCACCCATGGCTGGTCCCAACAGGCGCTGTTTCTGCCTGTCGACCTGGCGCGCGCGTTGGCGGTCGAGTGCCGGCGCCGTTATGCCGAAGGCGAACTCAACCCGGCCGGGGTGGGGCGCGGTGATGCCCAGGAAGTACGCGAAACCATTCGCGGCGACCAGATCCAGTGGATCGACCCTGGCCAGGCCGAGGCTTGTGACCAGTACCTGGCGGCCATGGACCAGTTACGGTTGGCCATCAACCAGGGCCTGTTTCTCGGCCTGCAGGATTTCGAGTGCCATTTTGCCCTGTACCCACCCGGGGCATTTTATCGCCGGCATCTGGACCGCTTTCGTGACGACGATCGGCGCATGGTCTCGGCGGTGTTTTACCTGAACGAAGACTGGCAGCCGCAGGATGGTGGGCAGCTGCGCATGTTCCTGGCTGACGGTGCCGAGCCCCTGGTCGAGCCGCTGGCAGGTTGCCTGGTGGTGTTCCTGTCGGGTGAGGTGCCTCACGAAGTGCTGCCCGCCGGGCGTGAGCGCTTGTCGTTGACGGGCTGGTTCCGGCGGCGTGGCAATGACCCGTTCTGATTTGCCCAGGGTGCTGGTCAGCGCTTGCCTGCTGGGGCAACCGGTGCGCTATGACGGTCGCACCAGCGGCCACCCGCACTTGTTGCAGCAGTGGCAGGCCGAAGGCCGCGTGGTGCCGTTGTGCCCGGAAGTCGCCGGCGGGTTGCCGACCCCTCGGCCACCCGCGGAGATACCAGGCGGGCAAGGTGGGCAGGTGCTCGACGGCAGCACACAGGTGATCACTGTCATGGGCGAAGATGTCAGTGCGCAGTTCCTGGCCGGCGCGCAGTTGGCGCTCGTACTGGTGCGGCGGCATGGCATTGGTGTGGCGGTATTGAAGTCGGGCAGCCCTTCATGTGGCAACCGCTTGACCTATGACGGCACGTTCAGTGGCGTGAAGGTGGCCGGGGAAGGGGTCACAGCGGCGCTGCTGCGGCGGGCGGGGGTGCAGGTGTTCAGTGAGCTGGAGCTGGACCAGGCGCAGCGGGCCTTGGGGTAGCCCTGCGCCGGCTGTGGAGTGAGTGTGGGAGCCGGCTTGCCGGCGATGAGGGCGGCACAGACCGCACAAACCTCATTGCCCGGCCGCAGTCTCCTGCACACCCTTGAACCACTTCTGTTCCAGCTCGGCCGTGCGGCCACTGTCCTTCAACCGCTGCAGCGCATTGTTCAAAGCACTTTCAAACGCCGGGTTGTCCTTCTGGAACGGGATCACCAGTTTCTTCTCGCCAAACGGCAGGCTCGCGTCAAGCGGGCCGTCACTCTTGAGTGCTTCGCTCGCTGGGGTCAGCGCGACATCATACTTGCCGCTTTCCACACCTGGCAGTACCTCGTCCGCAGGCGCCTCGACAAATTCGGCACGCAGGTCGAGTTCGCGGGCCAGGTCCTGGCCAAACTCCACATCGAAACCGCTCAGCCGCTCGTCTTGCTTGAACGCATAAGGCGGGTTGTCGGCTTGTACGGCAATGCGCAGTTCGCCCCGGTCGGCGATTTCGTCGATCAGCTCCGCCTGAGCCAATGGACTGATCAGTACTGCTAGCAGTACCCCTATGGTCGAACGCATTGAAGGCCCCTTTTGCTTTTACAGGTGAATAACTTTCGTCACGGCTTTATTCCTCGCCATGATCGAACGCAGCCTAAGACCTTGGCGCCTCGGCATTGTTTAACCCTGACTTAAATTTTTCTGTCAGGCAACGTGAACACCTTGGCGCATATTTCAACTAAGGTGAACTACCGCCGCTGTTGGATGACAAGCTGCGGTCACTGAGTGAATCACAGGAGAAGTGAATGAACAGCCTATTTTCGCGTGCTGCCGTTGCCGGTTTGCTGATGGGAGCGTCGGTGTTGGCCAGTGCCGCAGACGCCCTGAAGAGCCAGGAGCCGCCCAAGGATGCCAAGGTCTTCATCGTTTCCCCCGCCGATGGTGCCACCGTCGACAAGACCTTTACCGTCAAGTTCGGCATTGAAGGCATGGGCCTGAAGCCTGCTGGTGACCAGACCCCGCACACCGGCCACCACCACTTGCTGGTGGATGTGGAGAAAGAGCCCGTCGCCGACATGCCGCTGCCGACCAGCCTGATGCCAGAGGCCGGTACCGCACTGCCAGCCGGGCCGCAGGTGCTGCATTTCGGCAAGGCACAGACCGAAACCAGCATTACCCTGACCCCGGGCAAACACACCCTGCAACTGGTGCTGGGTGACCAGTATCACGTGCCGTTCAAGCCGAGCGTCGAGTCGCAGAAGATTACTGTCGACGTGAAATAGGTGTTGGGCTTTTCGCGGGCTCGCCCGCTCCCACAGGGGGGGCGCAAGCTTCGGGTTTGCGGTGTCCTGTGGGAGCGGGCAAGCCCGCGAAGCAGGCGACGCCGCTTCCACCGGCAAAAAAAGGGAGGCCACCAGGGCCTCCCTTTTTCATGCAGCAAGCAAACTCAGAACAGTACGCGGGAACGGATGGTGCCTTTGACCTGTTGCAGTTTTTCTTGCGCCAGGTCGGAGTACTCGGCGTCTACGTCGATTACCACGTAACCGACTTTCTCGTTGGTCTGCAGGAACTGACCGGAGATGTTGATACCGTTCTCGGCGAATACCTTGTTGATCTCGCTGAGTACGCCCGGGATGTTTTCGTGAATGTGCAGCAGGCGGTGCTTGCCTGGGTGCGCTGGCAGTGCCACCTCAGGGAAGTTGACCGAAGACACCGAAGTACCGTTATCGCTGTACTTGACCAGCTTCTCGGCCACTTCCAGGCCGATGTTGGCCTGGGCTTCGGCAGTGGAACCACCGATGTGCGGGGTGAGGATCACGTTGTCCAGGCCGCGCAGCGGGCTCTCGAACTCTTCGTCGTTGGAGCGTGGCTCGACCGGGAACACGTCGATGGCAGCGCCGATCAGGTGCTTGTCCTTGATGGCGGCGGCCAGGTGGTCCAGCTCGACCACGGTGCCACGGGCGGCGTTGATCAGGATCGCGCCCTTCTTCATCGAGCGGATTTCCTTCTCACCGATCATCCACTGGGTGGAGGGCAGCTCAGGCACGTGCAGCGAGACGATGTCGGCCAGGCCCAGCAGTTCGTGCAGGCTGGTGACCTGTACGGCGTTGCCCAGTGGCAGCTTGGTCAGCGGGTCGTAGAAGTAGACCTGCATGCCCAGGTTTTCGGCCAGGACCGACAGCTGGGTACCGATCGAGCCGTAGCCGACGATGCCGAGTTTCTTGCCGCGAATCTCGAACGAGTTGGCTGCGCTCTTGATCCAGCCGCCACGGTGGCAGGAGGCGTTTTTCTCTGGGATGCCACGCAGCAGCAGGATCGCTTCGGCCAATACCAGCTCGGCGACCGAGCGGGTGTTGGAGTAGGGCGCGTTGAACACGGCGATACCGCGCTCGCGGGCAGCTTCCAGGTCTACCTGGTTGGTGCCGATGCAGAAGCAGCCAACGGCGACCAGTTTCTTGGCGCAGTCGAAGATCTCTTCGGTGAGCTGGGTGCGCGAACGGATGCCAATGAAGTGGGCATCGGCGATCTTTTCCTTCAGCTCGGCTTCCGGCAACGAACCAGTGAGGTATTCGATGTTGGTGTAGCCGGCGGCCTTGAGGGTATCGACCGCGTTCTGGTGCACACCTTCAAGAAGAAGGAACCGGATCTTGCTCTTGTCGAGAGAAGTCTTGCTCATCTGCGTAAACCTGTATCCCGGAGAAAAAATGGCGAGGGGTGATGCCAGGCGCGAGGGCGGCCTTAGCATGAACAGCGGGAGCGCTATGCTAGCATACGCGACACAATCTGAGCTTATCCCGACAGGTGAAGAGTGCTCAGGGTGACTATGAATAA
The DNA here is from genome assembly GCF_003205245.1 of Pseudomonas sp. MB-090624. Taxonomy (NCBI): domain Bacteria; kingdom Pseudomonadati; phylum Pseudomonadota; class Gammaproteobacteria; order Pseudomonadales; family Pseudomonadaceae; genus Pseudomonas; species Pseudomonas sp. MB-090624. The sequence goes on from NZ_QJRK01000047.1 coordinate 16,650, forward strand.
GTCGAGAGTTCCAGCGATGACCCACCCCGCTGCAATTGAAGAACTGATGACCCTTGTCGACCCTGGCAAGGTCCTGACCGACCCGGTATCCCTCGACGCCTATGGCAAGGACTGGACCAAGCACTATGCACCGGCGCCCAGCGCCATCGTGCTGCCCAAGACCATCGAGCAGGTGCAGGCCATTGTCCGTTGGGCCAATGCGCACAGGGTGGCGCTGGTGCCGTCGGGTGGGCGCACCGGGCTCTCCGCGGGGGCCGTGGCGGCCAATGGCGAAGTCGTGGTGGCCTTCGACAACATGAACCGGATTCTCGACTTCAATGCCTTCGACCGCACGGTGGTGTGCCAGCCCGGGGTGGTCACTCGCCAGTTGCAAAGCTACGCCGAAGCGCAGGGCCTGTATTACCCGGTAGACTTCGCTTCCAGCGGTTCCAGCCAGATAGGCGGCAACATCGGTACCAATGCCGGCGGCATCAAGGTAATCCGCTACGGCATGACCCGCAATTGGGTGGCCGGGCTGAAGGTGGTGACGGGCAAGGGCGAGTTGCTGCAGCTGAACAAGGACCTGATCAAGAACGCCACCGGCTATGACCTGCGCCAGCTGTTCATTGGCGCCGAAGGCACGCTGGGTTTCGTGGTGGAAGCCACCATGCGCCTGGACCGCGCCCCGCGCAACCTCACCGCCATGGTGCTGGGCACGCCGGACTTCGACTCGATCATGCCGGTGCTGCACGCCTTCCAGGGCGGGCTCGACCTCACGGCCTTCGAATTTTTCTCGGACAAGGGCCTGGCCAGGATCCTTGCGCGTGGTGATGTGCCGGCGCCATTCGCCACCGACTGCCCCTTTTATGCGCTGCTGGAGTTCGAGGCCAGCACCGAGGCAGTCGCCAACCAGGCACTGGCCACCTTCGAGCATTGCGTCGAGCAGGGCTGGGTACTGGACGGGGTGATGAGCCAGAGCGAAACCCAGCTGAAAAACCTGTGGAAGCTGCGTGAGTACCTGTCGGAAACCATCTCGCACTGGACCCCGTACAAGAACGATATTTCAGTCACGGTCTCGAAAGTGCCGGCGTTTCTGCGCGATATCGATGCCATCGTGGCCGAGCATTACCCGGATTACGAAGTGGTGTGGTACGGCCATATCGGCGATGGCAACCTGCACCTGAACATCCTCAAGCCCGAGCACATGGACAAAGACGCGTTCTTTGCCTCGTGCGCCAAGGTCAACAAGTGGGTGTTCGAGATCGTCGAACGCTACAACGGCTCGATCTCTGCCGAGCACGGCGTAGGCATGACCAAGCGCGACTACCTGGGCTACAGCCGTTCGGCCGAAGAAATTGCCTGCATGAAGGCGATAAAGGCCGTGTTCGACCCTAACGGCATCATGAATCCGGGTAAGATCTTCGCTCCTGAATAAAAAGCAGCATGCAAAGGAGTCGGCCATGAGTTACCAGCACCAGTACGTAGACGGCACGCGCATCCACTTCCCGTTGGGCAAGGTGGTGTGCATTGGCCGTAACTATGCCGAACACGCCAAGGAACTGGACAACCCGATCCCCAGCGAACCGCTGCTGTTCATCAAGCCCGGCAGTTGCGTGGTCGCCGCGCAAGGCGGCTTCAAGATCCCGACCGAGCGCGGTTCGGTGCATTACGAGGCAGAAATCGCCGTGTTGCTGGGCAAGTCACTGTCCACGCACCCCAGCGAGGAAGAGGTGCTGGACGCCATATCCGGCTACGCCCCGGCCCTGGACCTGACCCTGCGCGACGTGCAGGCCAAACTGAAGGAAAAAGGCCTGCCATGGGAGCTGGCCAAGAGCTTCGACGGTGCCTGCGTACTGCCGCCGTTCGTCTCGGCTGCCAGCTTCCCGGACGTCACTGACATCCCGGTACGGCTGACGGTGAACGGCGAAGTACGCCAGGACGGCAACAGCGCAATGATGCTCAACCCGATCGTGCCGATGATTCAGCACATGGCCGCGCATTTTTCGCTGCTGGCGGGGGATGTGATCCTCACCGGCACCCCGGCGGGCGTGGGGCCGTTCAATGTCGGTGACGAGCTGGTGCTGGAGCTGCCGGGTGTCAGCCGCTTCGAAAGCCGGGTGCTCTGAGCCCTGTGGGAGCGGCCTTGCGTCGCGAAAGGGCCGCAGAGCGGCTCCGGCAATAGGTGCTTGACGCATGAGTCCCGGGGGCGCTTCGCACCCCTTTCGCGACACAAGGCCGCTCCCACAAAGAATTCGCGTCCAGGCAGGATTTGGCGTTTTTTTCACACCCAATGCGGATAATGCCCGCATCTACGCCCACTGCTTCAGGACCGCTGCATGCCATCACCCACCAACGCCCCGGCAACCCCCAAGCGTCGTTTCTACCTGCGCTGGCCCTTTGGCCTGGCGGTGACGGCGGTGATTGGCTACGGCGTGGCCATGGCGATGCACTGGGATGACCGTGGTGCGCTGTGGCTGAAGGAAGGCTTCGAAAGCCGCGCCGAGCGCAGCGAAAGCGTATGGCTGCCGGATTACCAGGTAGACATCGATGCCAAGCCCCTGCCGGGCATGGACGATGACGAAGCGTCGGACGTGGCGTTCAACCCGCAGACCCGGACGCTGTTCGCGGTCATGGGCAAGAACCCGTTCCTGGTCGAACTGAGCCTGGACGGCGATGTGCTGCGCAAGATCCCGCTCAACGGCTGGAACAACCCGGAAGGCGTTGCCGTGCTGGAAGACGGTTACCTGGCCATCACCGACGAGCGCCTGCATGACCTGACCCTGGTCAAGGTGGACGGGCACACGGCGGTGCTCAACCACGCCGACTTCAAAAGCTATGACCTGGGGCAGTCGGTGAAAAGCAACAAAGGCTTCGAGGCCGTCGCCTGGGACCCGCTGCACCAGCGCCTGGTCATCGGCGAGGAGCGCCCGCCCAAGCTGTACACCTGGAACACCGATGGCCGCAGCCAGCTCAAGGGCGACAAGCAGCCGCTGCCAAGCGATCAGCTCGACTTGCGCAACCTCTCGGCGCTGGGTGTCGACCCGCGTACAGGCCACCTGTTGGTATTGTCGGCTGACTCCAACATGCTGCTGGAGCTGGACCAGCAGGGGCAGCAGGTCAGCTTCATGACTTTGCTCGGCGGGTTCAACGGCCTGCAAGGTACCATCCCGCGGGCCGAGGGGGTGGCGATGGACGACCAGGGCAACCTGTACATGGTCAGTGAGCCGGCATTGTTCTATCGCTTCAGAAAACCCTGAGCCAACAATCCGCTTTTTCGGATGCTGGCATTAAGCTTTATTTCAGTCATTCATGGTTAGATTCGCCATCCTTGTGCCGAGTCTGCCTGTATGCGTGGTTTTGTTCGTCTATCCCTGGTAATAGCCGTCGTCTGCCTGTGCCTGCTCGGCTGGGCCGGGCATGAGTTCCGCCTTTACGAGCGCGCCTGGTTCAACCTCAAGACCTGGTGGCAGCCCGCCGAGCAGAGCATGGGGCTGGAGCGCTACCGGGTGGTGCTGGAAGCGCAGCCTATCGAAGGGTTGAACGACGATATATCGGCGCTGACCTACGACCCTGACCGCAAGACCCTGTTTACCGTCACCAACGCCCGTTCGGAGTTGATCGAGCTGTCGCTGGACGGGCGCATCCTGCGCCGCGTGCCGCTGACGGGGTTCGGCGACCCGGAGGCCGTGGAGTATGTCGGGCCAAACAGCTATGTGATTTCCGACGAGCGTCAGCAACGGCTGATCCGGGTGCGCCTGGACGACGACACGTTGTTCCTCGATGCCGGCGATGCCGAGCAGCTCAGCCTGGGCATTGGCCTGAACGGCAACAAAGGCTTCGAAGGCCTGGCCTACGACTCAGCGGGCAAGCGCCTGTTCGTGGCCAAGGAACGCGACCCGATGCTGATCTACGAGGTCCATGGCTTCCCGCACGACAACCCGGAAAAGCCCTATGCCGTGCATGTAGTACAGGACCGCAAGCGCGATTCACGGTTGTTCGTGCGGGACTTGTCGAGCTTGCAGTTCGATGAGCGCAGTGGGCACCTGCTGGCATTGTCCGACGAGTCGCGGCTGTTGCTGGAGCTGGATATCGAGGGCAGGCCGCTGAGTACCCTGTCGCTGCGCAAGGGCTACCAGGGCTTGCAGGCGACCGTACCGCAGGCGGAGGGGATTGCGATGGACGAGGCGGGAACCCTTTATCTGGTCAGTGAGCCGAACCTGTTCTATGTGTTCAAGCAGCCGGCTGACTGATCGTCTGTCAGGGCCCTTCGCGGGTAAACCCGCTCTTACAGATAGCTCGCCAGGCTCCAGGCCAGTGGTGATCGCTGTAGGAGCGGGTTTACCCGCGAAGCGGTTTAATTGGCCGTCAGGGTCTTCACACCTTCAGCAGTACCCAGCAACAGCAGGTCCGCCGGCCGCGCCGCGAACAGGCCGTTGGTCACCACGCCAACAATGGCGTTGATCTGTGCTTCCAGCTCCACCGGGTTGGTGATCTGCAGGTTGTACACATCGAGGATCACGTTGCCGTTGTCGGTCACCACACCCTCGCGGTACACCGGGTCGCCGCCCAGCTTGACCAGTTGGCGGGCCACGTGGCTACGGGCCATCGGGATCACCTCCACCGGCAGTGGGAAGGCGCCCAGCACCGGCACCAGCTTGCTGGCATCGGCGATGCAGATGAAGGTCTTGGCTACTGCTGCAACGATCTTCTCACGGGTCAGGGCTGCGCCGCCGCCCTTGATCAGGTTCAGGTGCGCGTCGCTTTCATCGGCGCCGTCCACGTAGAACTCCAGCTCGCTGACGCTGTTCAGTTCGTACACCGCAATACCATGCCCCTTCAGGCGCTGGGCCGTGGCCTCGGAGCTGGCGACGGCACCGTCGAAGGCGGTCTTGTGCTGAGCCAGGGCATCGATGAAGAAGTTGGCGGTCGAACCGGTACCGACGCCGACGACGCTCTTTTCATCCAGCTTGGGCAGAATGAAGTCGACAGCGGCCTGGGCGACGGCCTGTTTGAGTTGGTCCTGGGTCATGCGGGCTCCGGAAGGGGCAGGGCGGTTTCAAAGTTGCCTAGTATAACGGCTCGCACGGCTTTGCTGTGGTCGCCCGACGTAGCGCTGGGGTAGACTTCCAGCCCTTGTCCCGCGGCCCAGTGATGCTTTCCCGATGCTCGAACAGTACGTCAAGAAGATCCTCACCTCGCGCGTCTATGACGTTGCCGTCGAAACCCCGTTGCAGAGCGCCGGGCAACTGAGCAAGCGCCTGGGCAACCAGATTCTGCTCAAGCGCGAAGACCTGCAGCCGGTGTTCTCGTTCAAGATCCGCGGGGCGTACAACAAGCTGGCCCAGCTGACCCCGGAAGAACTGGCCCGCGGCGTGGTCACTGCCTCGGCCGGCAACCACGCCCAGGGCCTGGCCCTGGCCGCGCGCGAAATGGGCATCAAGGCCACCATCGTGATGCCCAAGACCACCCCGGAGATCAAGGTCGAAGGCGTGCGCTCGCGTGGCGGCAAGGTGGTACTGCATGGCGACTCGTTCCCCGAGGCGCTGGCCTATTCGCTGAAGCTGGTCGATGAAAAGGGCCTGGTCTATGTCCACCCTTACGATGACCCGCACACCATCGCCGGGCAGGGCACCGTGGCCATGGAAATCCTGCGCCAGCACCCTGGCCAGCTGGACGCGATCTTCGTGCCGGTGGGCGGCGGTGGCCTGATCGCCGGTATTGCCGCCTACGTGAAGTACCTGCGTCCGGAAATCAAGGTCATTGGTGTAGAACCGGATGACTCCAACTGCCTGCAGGCGGCCATGGCCGCGGGTGAGCGCGTGGTGCTGCCGCAGGTCGGGCTGTTCGCCGACGGCGTGGCGGTGGCGCAGATCGGCCAGCACACCTTCGATATCTGCCGCCACCATGTGGATGAAGTGGTCACGGTCAGCACCGATGAAATCTGTGCCGCAATCAAGGATATCTACGACGATACCCGCTCGATCACCGAGCCTGCCGGCGCGTTGGGTGTGGCGGGCATCAAGCGTTATGTCGAACTGTACGGCGTGACTGGCCAGACCCTGGTGGCAATCGACTCTGGCGCCAATGTCAATTTCGACCGCTTGCGCCATGTGGCCGAGCGTGCCGAACTGGGTGAAAAGCGCGAGGCGATCATCGCCGTTACCATTCCTGAACGCCCGGGCAGCTTCAAGGCGTTCTGCCAGGCGATTGGCAAACGCCAGATCACCGAGTTCAACTACCGCAAGCACACCTCGGACGAGGCGCATATCTTCGTGGGCGTGCAGACCCACCCGGAAAACGACCCGCGCGCAGCCTTGGTGCAGCATTTGAGCGAGCAGGGTTTCCCGGTAACGGACCTGACCGACAACGAGCTGGCCAAGTTGCACATTCGTCATATGGTCGGCGGCCACTCGGCTGGCGCCAGCGATGAAATGGTGCTGCGCTTCGAGTTCCCGGAACGGCCGGGGGCGCTGTTCAATTTCCTCGACAAGCTGGGTGGGCGGTGGAATATCTCGATGTTCCACTACCGTAACCACGGCGCGGCAGACGGGCGTGTGGTGGCGGGCCTGCAGGTGCCGGAAGACGAGCGCCACCTGGTGCCAGCGGCTCTGGCCAAGATTGGTTACCCCTACTGGGACGAAACCGAGAACCCGGCTTACAAGCTGTTCCTGGGCTGAGCAGCTAAGCTGGGCCTAAGGCCTGCTCAAGGACAACGCACACATGGAACATCTGACCACCCTGAAAACACTGCACATCATCGCCACTGCACTCCTGCTGCTGGGTGCCCTGGGCCTGGCGGTGTGGACCGTGCGCGCCCGCCGCCAGGGCGATGCGCAGGCCTATGCCAAGCTGCTGCGCCGGCCACTGGTGTTCGTGTGGCTGGTAATGGTGCTGTGCCTGGTAAGCATGCCGTTCACCGGCTGGTGGCTGGTGCACCTGGTCGGTTGGCCGCTGGGGCAGACCTGGGTGCTGGCGTCCAGCGTCATCTATACGCTTGGTGCGTTTGCCGTGTGGTGGCTGCTGGTGCGGCTGAACCGGCTGCGCAAGGCCGAGCCGGTAGGGTTGCGCTTCACCTTGGCGCTGGCGGTGTTCAGTGGCGTCTGCCTGCTCTCCATCGCCGGGCTGATGGGCGCCAAGCCAGTCTGACAAAGCAGCGGCCAACCCTTGCCTGCATCACCTTGCTTTCACCGAACAAGGAGTTTTCACGCCGCGGCACATAAGCGTGGCGGGCGCGTTGCTGCGCTCGCAAGCTTTGTGGAACAATGCGGTGACATGCGTTTGCGAGGTTGCTGCCGTGATCGACCCGGATGGTTTTCGCCCCAATGTCGGGATCATTCTCACGAATGATGCCGGGCAGGTGCTATGGGCTCGACGGATCAACCAGGATGCCTGGCAATTTCCCCAGGGTGGTATCAACCCTGACGAAACGCCGGAAGATGCCCTGTACCGCGAGCTGAACGAAGAAGTTGGCCTTGAACGCGATGATGTGGAAATTCTTGCCTGCACCCGTGGCTGGTTGCGTTATCGTTTACCGCAGCGCCTGGTGCGGACCCACAGCCAGCCGCTGTGCATCGGCCAGAAGCAGAAGTGGTTCCTGCTGCGCCTGGTCAGCAACGAACAACGGGTAAGAATGGACCTCACCGGCAAGCCGGAGTTCGACGGCTGGCGTTGGGTGAGCTATTGGTACCCGCTGGGCCAGGTTGTGACATTCAAGCGCGAGGTATACCGGCGCGCCCTGAAAGAGCTAGCACCGCGTCTTCTGACGCGCGACTGACGACGGAGTTCGACCCCGAGCCATGCTCAATACGCTGCGCAAGATCGTCCAGGAAGTAAACTCCGCCAAAGATCTCAAGTCGGCGTTGGGGATCATTGTCTTGCGCGTCAAGGAGGCCATGGGCAGCCAGGTCTGCTCGGTGTACCTGCTTGACCCGGAAACCAATCGCTTCGTGCTGATGGCCACCGAAGGCCTGAACAAACGCTCCATCGGCAAGGTCAGCATGGCGCCCAACGAAGGCCTGGTCGGCCTGGTCGGTACCCGAGAAGAGCCGCTGAACCTGGAAAACGCCGCCGACCACCCGCGTTACCGCTACTTTGCCGAAACCGGTGAAGAGCGATTCGCCTCGTTCCTGGGTGCACCGATCATTCACCACCGCCGCGTGGTCGGGGTACTGGTCATCCAGCAGAAGGAGCGCCGCCAGTTCGACGAGGGCGAAGAAGCGTTCCTGGTCACCATGAGCGCCCAGCTTGCCGGGGTTATCGCCCACGCCGAGGCCACCGGCTCGATCCGTGGCCTGGGCCGGCAGGGCAAGGGCATCCAGGAAGCGCGTTTCGTTGGCGTGCCTGGCTCGCCAGGCGCTGCCGTAGGGCGTGCCGTGGTCATGTTGCCGCCTGCCGACCTCGAAGTGGTGCCCGACAAGGCCGTCGATGACATCGACGCCGAGCTCAAGCTGTTCGAAAACGCCCTTGAAGGCGTGCGCGAAGACATGCGCAAGCTGTCGGCCAAACTGGCGACGCAACTGCGCCCGGAAGAGCGCGCCCTGTTCGATGTGTACCTGATGATGCTCGAAGACGCAGCGCTGGGCGGCGAGGTGACCGCGGTCATCAAGACCGGCCAGTGGGCCCAGGGCGCCCTGCGCCAGGTGGTCGGCGAGCACGTCAACCGTTTCGAACTGATGGACGACGACTACCTGCGCGAGCGTGCCTCCGACGTGAAGGACCTGGGCCGGCGTTTGCTGGCCTACCTGCAAGAGGCCCGCTCGCAGTCGCTGGTCTACGCCGACAACACCATCCTGGTCAGTGAAGAGCTGACCCCGGCAATGCTCGGCGAAGTGCCGGAAGGCAAGCTGGTCGGCCTGGTGTCGGTACTGGGGTCGGGCAACTCCCACGTTGCCATCCTGGCCCGTGCCATGGGTATCCCCACGGTGATGGGCCTGGTCGACCTGCCGTACTCCAAGGTCGACGGCATCGAGCTGATCGTCGACGGTTACAAGGGCGAGGTGTTCACCAACCCGAGCGAAGTGCTGCGCAAGCAGTACAGCGACGTGGTCGAGGAAGAGCGCCAGTTGGCCCAGGGCCTGGATGCCCTGCGCGAGCTGCCCTGCATCACCCCCGACGGCCACCGCATGCCGTTGTGGGTCAATACCGGCCTGCTGGCCGATGTGGCCCGGGCCCAGCAACGCGGTGCCGAAGGGGTGGGCCTGTACCGCACCGAAGTGCCGTTCATGATCAACCAGCGCTTCCCCAGCGAAAAAGAGCAGCTGGCCATCTACCGTGAGCAGTTGGCGGCCTTCCACCCACTGCCGGTGACCATGCGCACCCTCGACATTGGTGGCGACAAGGCGCTGTCGTATTTCCCGATCAAGGAAGATAACCCGTTCCTTGGCTGGCGCGGCATCCGTGTGACCCTCGACCACCCGGAAATCTTCCTGGTGCAGACCCGCGCCATGCTCAAAGCCAGCGAGGGCCTGAACAACCTGCGCATCCTGCTGCCGATGATTTCCGGTATTCACGAGCTGGAAGAGGCGCTGCACCTGATTCACCGGGCCTGGGGCGAGGTGCGCGACGAAGGCACCGACGTGCCGATGCCGCCGGTTGGCGTCATGGTGGAGATCCCTGCGGCGGTGTACCAGACCAAGGAGTTGGCGCGGCAGGTGGATTTCCTGTCGGTCGGTTCCAACGACCTTACCCAGTACCTGCTGGCCGTGGACCGCAACAACCCACGGGTCGCCGACCTGTACGACTACTTGCACCCGGCGGTGCTGCAGGCGCTGAACACCGTGGTGCGTGATGCCCATGGCGAGGGCAAGCCGGTCAGCATCTGCGGCGAGATGGCGGGTGACCCCGCGGCAGCGATCCTGTTGATGGCGATGGGCTTCGACAGCCTGTCGATGAACGCCACCAACCTGCCCAAGGTGAAGTGGATGCTGCGCCAGGTGAACATGGGCAAGGCCAAGGAGCTGCTGGTCGAAGCCTTGAGCCACGACAACCCGCAGGTTATCCACAGCTCGTTGCAGCTGGCGCTGAAAAACCTGGGGCTGGCGCGGATGATCGGGCCTGGGGCCAATAAAACCCTGTAAGGGGGGGGGCCTGTTCGGGCCTCTTCGCGGGCACGCCCGCTCCCCCCACGAAGGCGCTGTTCAGACCGACAGCTCAACTTCCCCCAGGTGTCCACCAAACGGCCCGAAACTGCGCTCGATCAGGCGCCTTCTGCCCTGATCATCCACAATCAGCACAGTACTCGCGCGTGTCCCATAACTCTGGCTGGCAATAAACACACTCGACAGCAGCTTCTCGGTCGCCATGCCCACGCCTGTGTCCGGTAGCTCACCGTCAGTTGCAGGCTCGCCATCGGCCAGCAGCGCCAGCAACTGTGGCGGCTCCGGCCTTTCCAGCAAGCTCTGCAGCCCGCTTCGGGCCTTTACCAGTTTCGGCCATGGGGTATCCAGCCCGGCATTGGACAGCCCGTACACCCCGGCTTCCAGCAGGCGCGGCGCCACGTCTGGGCCATGCAGGTAACCCAGCTGGCGCCCATCACCCACCAGCAGGTTGAACCCCGAATACTGCCCGCTACGGCTGGCTACCTCGTCCAGGTAAGCCTCAACCCCCAGCTCACCCCGTAGATACCCCGCCACCAGCTCGCCGCGCGAGCGGGGCCCCTGCGCCTGCCGCGGGTCACGGATATTGGTCAGCGCTGCAAAGCGCCCCTGTGGGCCCACGCCCAGCCAGGTGCCACCGGCCTCCAGGTCCCGCCCGGCATGCACCCCGGGCGCATCCTCCCAGGCCGCCAGGGCCTGGGCAGGGCGGGCGTAGAATTCGTCGCGGTTGGCCGCGACGATCAGCGGCAGGGCGTGCCCCGGCCGCCAGGCGAATACGATCAGGCACATCGGTCAGGCCTCTGTGTTTTCTGCCACTGTACCCACAGCTGCGGGCAGGATCCATCCTGACACAGACTTCACTAGAGCCTCGAACCCGGCTTCCGTTAACATGCCGGATTGATTTCTCGGGGATGCCGAATGGAATTCGTGCTCTATCTGCTGTTGGGCGCCTGTGCCGGCGTGCTGGCGGGGCTGTTCGGCGTGGGCGGCGGCATCATCATCGTGCCGGTGCTGGTGTTCAGCTTCACCCTGCAGGGTTTCGACGCCTCGGTACTGACCCACCTGGCGGTGGGTACGTCGTTGGCGACCATCGTGTTCACCTCGATCAACGCCGTGCTCGAACACCACCGCAAGGGCGCGGTGCAATGGCCGATATTCGCCTGGATGACCCTGGGCATCCTCCTGGGGGCCGGTATCGGCGCCAAGACCGCCTCGCTGATCCAGGGCCCGCTCCTGCAGAAGATCATTGGTGTCTTCGCCCTGGTCATCGCCGCGCAAATGGCCCTGGACCTCAAGCCCAAGGCCAGCCATGGTGTGCCTGGCAAGCCTGTGCTGGTCGGCGCGGGTGGGGTGATCGGTTGGGCCTCGGCCATTTTCGGCATTGGGGGTGGCTCGCTGACCGTGCCTTTCCTGACCTCGCGCAGCCTGCCCATGCAACAGGCAGTGGCCACATCTTCTGCCTGCGGCCTGCCGATCGCCATGGCCAGTGCCTTGAGCTTCATGCTGCTAGGTTGGCATGAGCAGCACTTGCCGCCCCACAGCCTGGGTTACGTGTACCTGCCGGCGCTGGTCGGCATTGCCGTGACCAGCATGTTTTTCGCCCGCTTTGGCGCGCGCCTGGCGCACAAGCTGTCGCCGCGCCTGTTGAAACGCCTGTTCGCAGCCCTGCTGTTCTGTGTTGGCCTCAGCTTTTTGATTTGAATCGAGAGGAAGTTCCATGCTGCCTTACCCGCAGATAGACCCCGTGGCCGTGGCCATTGGCCCGCTGAAAATTCACTGGTACGGCCTGATGTACCTGATCGGCATCGGTGGCGCCTGGTTGCTGGCCTCGCGTCGGCTGAACCGTTTCGACCCGACATGGACCCGTGAAAAGCTCTCCGACCTGGTGTTCTGGCTGTCGATGGGGGTAATCGTCGGTGGCCGCCTGGGCTACGTGCTGTTCTATGACCTGCACGCCTACCTGGCCAACCCGACCTTGATCTTCGAGGTGTGGAAGGGTGGCATGTCGTTCCACGGCGGCTTCATTGGGGTGATGCTGGCAGCCCTGTGGTTCGGCAAGCGCAACAACAAGTCGTTCTTCGAGCTGATGGACTTTGTCGCGCCGCTGGTGCCGATCGGCCTGGGCGCCGGGCGTATCGGCAACTTCATCAACGCCGAATTGTGGGGCAAGCCGACCGACGTGCCGTGGGCGATGATCTTCCCGCCCTTCAGCGACCCCGCGCAACTGCCGCGCCACCCGTCGCAGCTCTATCAATTTGCGCTGGAAGGCGTGGCTCTGTTCGTGATCCTCTGGCTGTTTTCGCGCAAGCCGCGGCCGACCATGGCCGTGTCCGGCATGTTCGCGCTGTTCTATGGCATTTTCCGTTTCATCGTCGAGTTCGTTCGCGTACCGGACGCCCAGCTGGGCTATCTGGCGTGGGGCTGGCTGACCATGGGTCAGATTCTCTGCGTGCCGATGATCCTCGCTGGCCTCGGCCTGATCTGGTGGGCTTATAATCGCAAGCCCACGGCGAATCCCGCCTGATTAATCCCACGGCAGGGGCGATCCCCCTGCCGTATCTGCTACAGGTAAGCCATGAAACAGTATCTGGACCTGGTCCGCGACGTTATCGAAAACGGCACGCTGCAGGGCAACCGCACCGGCATCCGCACCATCAGCCTGCCGGGTGCGATGCTGCGTTTCGACCTGCAGAAGGGCTTCCCGGCCATTACCACGCGCAAGCTGGCGTTCAAGTCGGCGATCGGCGAGATGGTCGGCTTTCTGCGTGGCGTGAAGAACGCCGGTGAGTTCCGCGAGCTGGGCTGCAAGGTGTGGGACCAGAATGCCAACGAAAACGCCCAGTGGTTGGCCAACCCGTTCCGCCAGGGCCATGATGACCTGGGTGAAATCTATGGCGTGCAATGGCGCCAGTGGCCTGGCTACAAGCGCATCCCGCTGTGCAACCCCGCCGCTATCGCCATGGCCGAGCAGGCGGGCTTCCGCCGTATTGCCCAGGACGAGGAAGACGGTGTCGCCTTCGTCATCCTGTACAAGGCTATCGATCAGGTGCGCCAGTGCCTGGACACCATCGCCAACGACCCGGGCAGCCGGCGCATCCTGTTCCACGGCTGGAACTGCGCGCAGCTCGACGAGATGGCGCTGCCGCCGTGCCACCTGCTGTACCAGTTCCATCCGAATGTCGAGACCAGGGAAATTTCCCTGACGCTTTACATCCGTTCCAACGACCTGGGCCTGGGGACACCGTTCAACCTTACCGAAGGTGCGGCGCTGCTGGCCCTGTTCGGCCGCCTGACCGGGTACACCCCGCGCTGGTTCACCTACTTCATCGGCGATGCCCACGTGTATGAAAACCACCTGGACATGCTCAACGAGCAGCTCAAGCGCGAGCCGCTGGAAGCGCCGAAGCTGGTGATCAGTGACCGGGTGCCGGCGTTTGCCGAAACGGGCAAGTACGAACCCGAGTGGCTGGAGAAGATCGAGCCGAGTGATTTCTGGCTGGAAGGCTATGAGCATCATGCGCCGATGACAGCGCCGATGGCGGTGTAGGTCCTGGGATGGCCGGGGGCGCTTTGCGCCCCTTTCGCGACACAAGGCTGCTCCTACATCTGCAGCGTGAGCTTGAAGCCAGCACCCTAACCTGTGGGAGCGGGCGCGCCCGCGAAGCAGGCGACGCGGTGGCTGGCACCGGCTTTGCCGGTGTTCGCGGCTCAAGCCGCTCCCACGGGAGATCGTGTTCCTCAATGCCCGTGGCTGCGGCCCACGTGCGAATGCTCGGTTTCCGGCACCGTTACCGCACCATTCGTCTCCAGTTGCTGCAAGATCGCGCATTCTGCCCCCTGTGCGCTGCAGCGCCGGCGCAGTTCTATCAACTGCGCCTGCAACGCTACCAGCCCGTCGATGCGCGCCTGCACATGCTCGATATGCTCGTCGATCAGCGCGTTGACGCTGCCGCACGCGTCAGCCGGGCTGTCGCGCAGGCTTAGCAGGCTGCGGATTTCATCGAGGGTCATGTCCAGCGTGCGGCAATTGCGAATGAACGTCAGCCGCTCGACATGCGCCTGGGTGTAGAGGCGGTAGTTGCCGTCGCTGCGCGCAGGTGCGGGCAGCAGGTTTTCCCGCTCGTAGTAGCGGATGGTTTCCACCGCGCAGTCAGTGGCTTTGGCCAGTTCACCGATCTTCATTACCAAATTCCCCGCTAATGGCTTGACCCTATAGTGGCTACAGGGTGTTCACTTGGCAACAGGCTCACTTTAAGGACCCCCCATGAACCAGCCTGTCAGCCACGAACACAAGCACGGTCACCACCACGATCATGCCCATGGCGAAGACGACCATGGCCATGCTGCCCATGGGCACAGCTGCTGCAGTACCGAAGCTGCGCCGGCGCTGGTGCAGTTGAGCGAGCAGGCCAGTGGCCACGCGCGCCTCAGCCGCTTCCGCATCGATGCCATGGACTGCCCCACCGAGCAGACCTTGATCCAGGACAAGCTCGGCAAGCTGGCTGGCGTCGAGCAATTGGAATTCAACCTGATCAACCGCGTGCTTGGCGTGCGCCACACCCTGGGTGGTACCGCCGAAATCGAGCGGGCTATCGACAGCCTGGGCATGAAAGCCGAGCCGCTGGGCGCCGAAGACGACGGCAGCGCCAGCGCATCGGTACCGGCGAAAAACCGTTGGTGGCCGCTGGCGTTGGCGGGTACTGCGGCAATCGCCGCGGAAATCGTGCACTTCTCTGCGCTTGCGCCGGAGTGGGTGGTGGCCGCGCTGGCACTCGCAGCCATACTCGGCTGCGGTCTGGGCACCTACAAAAAGGGCTGGATCGCCCTGAAAAACCGCAACCTCAACATCAACGCCCTGATGAGCATCGCCGTCACGGGTGCGGTGTTGATCGGGCAGTGGCCAGAAGCAGCCATGGTGATGGTGCTGTTCACCATCGCCGAGCTGATCGAAGCCCGCTCGCTGGACCGTGCGCGCAATGCCATCAGCGGCCTGATGCAACTGACGCCGGACATGGCGACGGTGCAGCAAGCCGATGGCCAGTGGCGTGAAGTGCCAGTGCGTGAGGTAGCCATCGGTGCACAGGTGCGGGTGCGCCCTGGCGAGCGCATTGGCCTGGACGGTGAAGTGACCAGTGGGCAATCCAGCGTCGATCAAGCGCCGATCACCGGCGAAAGCCTGCCCGTGGAAAAGGCGGTCGGCGACAAGTTGTTTGCCGGCACCATCAACCAGGCAGGGGCGCTGGAGTTTCGCGTGACCGCTGCTGCCGGGCAGTCGACCCTGGCCCGGATCATCAAGGCTGTGGAGCAGGCGCAAGGGGCACGGGCGCCGACCCAGCGCTTCGTCGACCGCTTCTCGCGCATCTACACGCCGATGGTGTTCGCCATCGCCTTGGCCGTGGCGGTGGTGCCGCCGCTGTTCATGGCCGGTGCCTGGTTCGACTGGGTGTACCGCGCCTTGGTGCTGCTGGTGGTGGCGTGCCCGTGCGCCCTGGTGATCTCCACCCCGGTGACCATCGTCAGCGGCCTGGCCGCCGCTGCGCGCAAGGGTATTCTGGTCAAGGGGGGCATCTACCTGGAAGGCGGCCGCCACCTGGACTTCCTGGCCCTGGACAAGACCGGCACCATCACCCATGGCAAACCTGCCCAGACCGACGCCGAAGTGCTGGCGCCGCTGTTCGAAGGCCGCGCCCAGGCCTTGGCCGCCAGCTTGGGCGAGCGTTCGGACCACCCGGTGTCGCGAGCCATCGCCCAGTTCGGCAGGCAGCAAGGCCTGGCCTTGAGCGAGGTAGACGACTTTGCCGCCCTGGCCGGGCGGGGCGTGCGTGGCACCATCGACGGCCAGGTCTACCACTTGGGCAATCACCGCCTGGTCGAGGAACTGGGGCTGTGTTCGCCCGAGTTGGAGGCCCGCCTGGATGGGCTGGAGCGCCAGGGCAAGACCGTGGTCCTGCTACTCGACCCCAGCGGCCCGCTGGCGCTGTTTGCAGTGGCCGACACGGTCAAGGAAAGCAGCCGTCAGGCGATTGCCGAACTGCATGAGCTGGGCATCAAGACGGTGATGCTGACCGGTGACAACCCGCACACCGCCCAGGCCATTGCCGCCGTGGTAGGCATCGACCGCGCCGAGGGCAACCTGCTGCCGGCCGACAAACTGCAAAGCATTGAAGCCTTGTACGCCCAGGGCCACCGGGTGGGTATGGTCGGTGACGGCATCAACGATGCGCCGGCACTGGCCCGTGCCGAGATCGGTTTCGCCATGGCCGCGGCCGGCACCGATACCGCCATCGAAACCGCCGATGTGGCGCTGATGGACGATGACTTGCGGAAAATCCCGGCCTTCGTTCGGTTGTCGCGGCAAAGCGGGGCGATCCTGCTGCAGAACATCGTTCTGGCGCTGGGCATCAAGGCCATATTCCTGGCGATCACCTTTGCCGGCATGGCCACCATGTGGATGGCGGTATTTGCCGACATGGGCGTGAGCCTGCTGGTGGTGTTCAACGGTTTGCGCCTGCTGCGCAAATAAAGGCTTGCCTGGTGCGTATGGGGCGGTTCAGGCTCGCCGCCCGTTCAAAACTGAGACACCAGCGCCTCCAGCTGTTCCTGGCGCTCGGCCTGGTTCAGCTTCGCCCCCGGGTTCAGGGTGGACCACTGTGGATGCGCCCGCGCCCTGACCAGTGCCTCTGGCAGCTTGCCCTCACGCCAGGCCTTTTCATCCAGCTCACCCAGCCTGATGCTGTCCTGCGCTGCATGCCCGCGGCTGTCCAGGGCCACCATCAACTGCTGCTGACGCAAGGCCAGCAAGCGCAACACCGTATCGTCCACGGTCAACTCGCGCTTGCCCTTGAGTTTGCCCAGCAAGCGCGCGCCATAGTTGCGCGCCGTCTGCAACGCACCGCCGGCCAGCGCCCCGGCCAGTGCCGCTGCCCCCAGGGTAAGCCCGCCAACCAGCAAGTCGACCCCGGCACCTGCCGCTGCGCCGGCGGCTACGCCGCTGCCCAGGCGTACGCCCAGCAGCTTCAAGGTTTCGGGGTTGAACAGGTCATCGCCCCAGCGCCCATCCAGCAGCGGCAGGTCGCTGGCGTGGGCATCGTCGCGGCGGAAGGCATACAGCTTGAGCAGGGCTTCGACACACCGTTGCTCACGCTGACGAATATCCTGGCGCAGCGCTTCGATGGCCCGGGCTTCGGCCGCCGGTTCGGCATCGACGCTGCGCCGGCAGGCAGCGCAGTCCAGCAGCAGTTCGGCAATCAGGCGCTTGCCGCTGTGCTGGCGGGCCAGGCGTTGGGCCTGCTGGTCGTCGATCAGCCGTTGCAAGGCCGGGCGGGCGCTTTCCAGCAGCAGGGCCAGGCTTTCGTACAGGCGGCGTTCGCCGTCCTCGGGTGGGGCTACGCTGTCGAACCGTACCAACGCGTGAAGGCCAAGCCGGGCAAGGGCTTCGCGCCATTGCGCCTCGCGGTGCTGGTGGCTGGCGACAAAGTTGAGCACCGGCAACAGCGGCTTGCCGCAACTGGCCAGCACCTCCAGTTCGTCGCGGTACTTGGCCAGCACTGGCTCGCGGGCATCGATCACATACAAGCCGGCGTCGCTGGCCAGCAACTGGCGCAGCACCTTGGCCTCCTGCTCGAAACGCTGGCGCGCTTCGCTGCCTTGCAGGAACCGCTCGAGGCGGGCAGGGCCGTCCAGGCGCTCGCCCGGGCGCTCCAGCCGCTCCAGGTAGTCGAGCAAAGCGATGGCGTCCTCCAGCCCTGGCGTGTCGTAAAGCTCCAGTAACGGTTCGCCGTCCACCGACAGCCGCGCGCCTTCGACATGGCGAGTGGTGCTGGGGCGGTGGGACACCTCGCCGAAGCCCACGTCGCGGGTCAGGGTGCGCAGCAGCGAGGTCTTGCCAACGTTGGTGTGGCCGACCACGGCCAATTTCAGCGGCTCAGTCATGGCCATGCTCCAGCCAGGTCAGCGGTGAGGTGTCGGCATAGGGCAGGCCCAGCCGCTCAAGGGCTTCATGCCAGTCGCCCAGGCGCCGAGCGTCCAGCGCCTGGCCGGGTGCCGCCTGCAGCAGCCAGACCCTTGTGGCGCCAGCATTGCGTGCCAGGTCGGCGAGCAGCGCCAGGCTGCCGCGGTCGGGCGAGCGGCGCGGGTCACAGGCGATGGCCAAGCGTGCCGGCGGAAAGCGGCTGAGTTGCTCGAGCAGGCGGTTGCGCGACTCGCGGCTGTCGAGCACGCCGGCATCGGTCACGCTTGGGGGCAGGCGGGGTGGCCAGGGCTGCTGGTCGTCCAGTTCCAGGCCCACCAGCAGGGCGCCGCTGCTGGCGCTTTGCAACTGCTCGGCGGCGAACCCTGGCAACGCCTCGGGGGCCGCGTCCTGCACGCCGATGCGCTCGCTGCGCGGCATCAGCGCTTCGCGCAGTTGGGCGTAACCCGGCAGGCTCAGGTCCAGGGTCAGGCGCTGGCGGCCTTGGCGCCAGCGCCACAGGCACAACCCGGCCAGCAGCACGCGGGGCAACAGGCCATATACCAGCACCACGCCGAGCAGCCAGCTGGCCCAGGCCTGGCGCGCCACGTCGAGGGCCGGCTGGCTGTCGCCACTGGCGCGGATCATGGCCTCGTCGGGCATGGCGAAGCCCAGCAGCGAAGGCAGCGCGCCCAGCGCCTGGGTGAGTTGGATGAACGGGTCGGCAGCGAGCAGGGTGGTTTCCCACACGAAGCCATAGCGACGGGTGGCCAGCAGAGCCAGCAGCATGCCCAGCGCGCAGAGCATCGCCAGCAGCCACAGGCTGTGTACCAGCAGGCCCAGCAGCCAGCGGTTGAGGCGCTGGCGCTGCAGCAGTACCAGCAGTGCCGGGCCCAGGTGCGCGGCCTTGGCATCGCGGGCGAAGCGCTCACTCAGCCATAGCCACAAACGGCCCAACCCCGCACCGTGTTCGCCGCTGAGGGCAAAACCAATGGCCCAGCCCAGCAGTGTCAGCAGGTTCAGCCCCAGCAGGCTGCCCAACGCCCAGAAGACGTTGACCGGGCGCTGGCCGTCGCCAAGCGCCGCCAGGGCCAGGCCGGCGCCGCTGAGCACGGCTAGCAGCAGCAGGGCCAGCACCGCCAGGCGTGCGCCCTGCTTCCAGTGGCGCAGGGCCGTGGCCATGCCGTCGCGTTCGGCCAGGAACAGCGCCCGGCTTTCGATGCGCGCCGCCAAGTCGCCGCCGCGCTGGCGCGCATGACGGTTGGCGGCCTGGTCTTCCAGCAGGCCGGCGTGTTCTTCGCGCAGGCGGACCGCTTCGGTCAGCCAGCGTTTGTCCAGTGGAGTCGGTGCGGTCACAAGGTCTTCCATTGCACAGGTCAGGGCAGAAGCATAACCCACACGCCCGGTGCTATCCTCGCTGGCATGAATACATCACTCCCCCTCAGCCTGATCGCGGCTCACGCCGAGAACCGTGTGATCGGCATCGACAACTCCATGCCCTGGCATCTGCCGGGGGACTTCAAGTACTTCAAGGCCACCACCCTGGGCAAGCCGATCATCATGGGGCGCAAGACCTGGGACTCACTGGGCCGGCCGCTGCCCGGGCGGTTGAATATCGTGGTCAGCCGGCAGCCTGGGCTGCAGCTGCAGGGCGCCGAAGTCTTCGGTTCGCTGGAACAGGCGCTGGTGCGGGCCGAACAGTGGGCACGCGAGAAAGGCGTCGATGAGCTGATGCTGATTGGCGGAGCGCAGCTCTATGGGCAGGCGCTGGAGAAAGGGCTGGTCAGCCGGATGTACCTGACGCGGGTGGAATTGGCGCCGGAGGGGGATGCCTGGTTTCCCGAGTTCGACCAGGGGCAGTGGAAGCTGGTGTCGAGCGAGGCACAGGGTGAAGAAGGCAAGCCTGGGTATCACTTCGAGGTTTGGGACAGGGTTTGAGATTTCTGGGGGCCGCTTGGCGGCCCATCGCCGGCAAGCCAGCTCCCACAGGGATTGCATCAGGGCTGACAGGTGGTCGCCACAAGATATGCAGTGCCTGTGAGATCGAGCGCCGCCCGTGCGGCGCATCGCGAGCTACGCTCGCTCCTACGTTTGTTTCGGGCCAGTAACCCCTGTGCCAGGTGCGCGCGACCGCCTTGTTTGTACCGCGCGATATTGAGGCATGCACCAAGGCGTTCGCGCACAAATCCCACAGGCATAATTGGCCCGAAACAAACGTAGGAGCGAGCGCAGCTCGCGATTGCGCCGCGCGGGCGGCGCTCGATCTCACAGGCGCCGCATATCTTGTGGCAAACACCTGTCAGCCCTGATGCAATCCCTGTGGGAGCTGGCAATCTGTCAGGTATGGCTCAGCTCGGCATGTTCATCGTCGGCCAGCACGTCCTTGTCGGTCTCTTTCAGCAACTGGCTGGTGACCACCCCGGCAGTCATCGAGCCATTCACGTTCAACGCTGTACGGCCCATGTCGATCAGCGGCTCGACCGAAATCAGCAACGCCACCAGTTCCACCGGCAAGCCCATGGCCGGCAACACGATCAGCGCGGCGAAGGTGGCGCCGCCGCCCACGCCGGCAACCCCCGCCGAACTCAGCGTGACGATGGCCACCAGGGTGGCGATCCACAGCGGGTCGAAGGTATCGATGCCTACCGCAGGCGCGACCATGACCGCCAGCATGGCGGGGTAGAGCCCCGCACAGCCGTTCTGGCCAATGGTGGTGCCGAACGAGGCGCTGAAGCTGGCAATCGACTGCGGCACGCCCAGACGGCGGGTTTGCGCTTCGATGTTCAGCGGAATGCTGGCTGCGCTGGAGCGGCTGGTGAAGGCGAAGGTGAGCACCGGCCACACCTTGCGGAAGAAACGCAGCGGGCTGACACCCGTAGCCGCGAGGATGATGCCGTGAACCACGAACATCAGTGCCAGGCCCAGGTAGGACACCACCACGAAGCTGCCCAGCTTGAGGATGTCTTCCATGTTCGAACTGGCTACCACCTTGGTCATCAGGGCCAGCACGCCATATGGGGTCAGTTTCATCACCACCCGTACCAGGCGCATGACCCAGGCTTGCAGGGTGTCGATGGCCGACAGCGCACGTGCGCCTTGCTCGGCGTCGTCCTTGATCAGTTGCAGGGCCGCCAGGCCCACGAACACGGCAAAAATCACCACGCTGATGATCGACGTCGGCTTGGCCCGCGCCAGGTCGCCTACCGGGTTGCTGGGAATGAACGACAACAGCAACTGGGGGATATTGAGGTCGGCGACCTTGCCTGCGTAGTCGCTGTGGATGACCTGCATGCGGGCGCTTTCCTGGGCGCCGGCCACCAGGCCCTCGGCGCTGAGGCCGAACAGGTTGGTCAGCACGATGCCGATCAACGCGGCAATGGCCGTGGTCAGCAGCAGGGTGCCGATGCTCAACACGCTGATACGGCCCAGCGACGAGGCGTTGTGCAGGCGCGCGACGGCACTGAGGATCGAGGCGAAGATCAGCGGCATGACGATCATCTGCAACAGGCCCACATAGCCATTGCCGACCAGGTCGAGCCAGGCGATGGTGGCCTTGAGCACCGGGTGACCGGCGCCATACACGGTGTGCAGGGCCAAGCCGAAGAGTACCCCCAGCGCCAGGCCCAGCAAGACCTTCTTGGCCAGGCTCCAGTCGGTGCGGCGGGTTTGTGCCAGGCCCAGCAACAGGGCCAGGAATGCCAGCAGGTTGAGTGACAGCGGCAGGTTCATTGAAGCTCCAGCAGAGAAAGCAAAGGGTGGCATCGGCTCTGTGAGCGATTGCGAACGGAAATGCTAACAGCCTGAAAACAAACGAATTTATACCCAAATGGAATGTGCATAGTCGTTTATGGAATAACGCCATGTCGCAAATTACAATGAACACGGCGTTTACTGCTGCCTGAAGGTCGGTGTGGACTGCCGCCCATCGGCCGGGTTGCACTAGCGTTGGCAGATCATTTCAGGAGATTCGTACATGAAAGTCGCCGTGAAAGCTGCCTCTATCGGCTTGTCCCTGCTGTTCAGTATCGAAACCTTCGCCACCGAGCTCAAGCACTGGCCTGCCGATGCAGCCAGGCAGCTCGACAGCATGATCGCTGCCAATGCCAACAAAGGTAACTATGCGGTGTTCGACATGGACAACACCAGTTACCGCTATGACCTGGAAGAAGCCTTGCTGCCGTTCATGGAAAACAAAGGCTTGCTGAGCCGTGACAAGCTCGACCCGTCGCTGAAGCTGATACCGTTCAAGGACACCGCCGAGCACAAGGAAAGCCTGTTCAGCTACTACTACCGGTTGTGCGAAATCGACGACATGGTGTGCTACCCGTGGGTCGCCCAGGTGTTTTCCGGCTTCACCCTCAAGGAGTTGAAGGTGCAGGTGGACGAACTGATGGCTTCGACCCAGCCGATTCCCAGCACCTATTACGATGGCGACCAGGTGAAGGCGATCGACGTGCAGCCGCCCAAGGTGTTCAAGGGCCAGGCCGAGCTGTACAACAAGCTGATGGAAAACGGCATCGAGGTCTATGTGATTTCTGCCGCCTCTGAAGAGTTGGTGCGCATGGTCGCTTCGGACCCCAAATACGGCTACAACGTGAAGCCGCAGAATGTGATTGGCGTGAGCCTGCTGCTCAAGGACCGCGCCAATGGCCAGTTGACCACCGCGCGCAAGCAGATTAGTGACGGGCACTACGACGCCAAAGCCAACGAAGGGCTGGAACTGACCCCGTACCTGTGGACCCCGGCCACCTGGATGGCGGGCAAGCAGGCGGCGATCCTGACTTACATTGATGAGTGGAAGAAGCCGGTGCTGGTGGGCGGCGACACGCCAACCAGTGATGGCTACATGCAGTTTCATGGGGTAGACGTCGGCAAGGGCGGTATCCACCTGTGGATCAACCGCAAGGCCAAGTACATGGACCAGTTGAACGGCATGATTGCCAAGCAGGCGGCGGCGCAGGCCAAGGAAGGGTTGCCGGTGACGGCGGACAAGAACTGGGTGATCGTGACGCCGGAGCAGATTCAGTAGTTGTTGTGTCGCCTGCGCTGGCCCTATCGCCGGCAAGCCAGCTCCCACAGGAACCCCGCAGTTTTGAAGGCCTGTGTATTTCCTGTGGGAGCTGGCTTGCCGGCGATAGGGCCGGATCAGGCAGCATATAAACAACAGGACATAAAAAACCGGCGCTCAGGGCGCCGGTTCTTCTTTCACACCCAAAGCGCCTTACAGTCCTTCGAGCATCGCCTTGTTACGCACAGCACCCTTGTCGGCACTGGTCGCCAGCAGGGCATAAGCCTTCAGTGCGGTGGTCACCTTGCGCGGGCGGACTTCAGCCGGTTTCCAGCCTTTCTTGTCCTGCTCTACACGGCGCGCAGCCAGCTCTTCATCACTGACCAGCAGGTTGATCGAACGGTTGGGAATGTCGATCAGTACCTTGTCACCGTCGCGCACCAGGCCGATGGCACCGCCTGCAGCAGCCTCCGGCGAGGCGTGGCCGATGGAAAGCCCCGAGGTGCCACCCGAGAAGCGGCCGTCGGTCAGCAGGGCGCAGGCCTTGCCCAGGCCTTTGGACTTCAGGTACGAGGTCGGGTAGAGCATTTCCTGCATGCCCGGGCCGCCTTTCGGGCCTTCGTAGCGGATGATCACGATATCGCCGGCCTTCACTTCGTCGGCGAGGATGCCCCGCACGGCACTGTCCTGGCTTTCGAAGATCTTCGCGGTACCCTCGAACACGTGGATCGACTCGTCGACACCGGCGGTCTTCACCACGCAACCATCGAGCGCGATGTTGCCGTACAGCACGGCCAGGCCGCCTTCTTGCGAATAGGCGTGCTCGAAGCTGCGGATGCAGCCGTTCTCGCGGTCGTCATCCAGGGTTTCCCAGCGGGTCGACTGGCTGAACGCGGTCTGGGTCGGGATCCCGGCTGGGCCGGCCTTGAAGAAGGTGTGCACGGCTTCGTCGTCAGTCTGGGT
The DNA here is from genome assembly GCF_003205245.1 of Pseudomonas sp. MB-090624. Taxonomy (NCBI): domain Bacteria; kingdom Pseudomonadati; phylum Pseudomonadota; class Gammaproteobacteria; order Pseudomonadales; family Pseudomonadaceae; genus Pseudomonas; species Pseudomonas sp. MB-090624. The sequence continues at coordinate 40,642 of NZ_QJRK01000047.1, forward strand.
GATGTCCCATTTGGCGATGGCTTCTTCCATGCTGCGGCTGTGCACGGTCGGCAGGTCGGTGTGCAGCAGGCCGCCACGCGCCAGCGAGCCGAGGATGCTGAAGATGCCGCCAGCGCGGTGCACGTCTTCCATGTGGTACTTCTGAATGTTGGGCGCCACTTTGCACAGCTGCGGCACTTTGCGCGACAGGCGGTCGATGTCGCGCAGGTCGAAGGCCACCTCGCCTTCCTGGGCCGCGGCCAGCAGGTGCAGGATGGTATTGGTCGAGCCGCCCATGGCGATGTCGAGCATCATGGCGTTCTCGAACGCCTTGAAGTTTGCGATGCTGCGTGGCAGTACCGACTCGTCGTTTTCGCCGTAGTAGCGTTTGCACAGTTCGACGATGGTGCGCCCGGCCGTCAGGAACAGCTGCTCGCGGTCCGAGTGGGTGGCCAGGGTCGAGCCGTTGCCCGGCAGGGCCAGGCCCAGGGCTTCGGTCAGGCAGTTCATCGAGTTGGCGGTGAACATGCCGGAGCACGAACCGCAGGTCGGGCAGGCGCTGCGCTCGTACTCGGCGACTTTCTCGTCGGATGCGCTGGAGTCGGCGGCGATGACCATGGCGTCGACCAGGTCCAGGCCGTGGCTGGCCAGCTTGGTCTTGCCGGCTTCCATCGGGCCGCCCGAGACGAAGATCACCGGGATGTTCAGGCGCAGGGCGGCCATCAGCATGCCGGGGGTGATCTTGTCGCAGTTGGAGATGCACACGATGGCATCGGCGCAGTGGGCGTTGACCATGTATTCCACGGCGTCGGCAATGATCTCGCGGCTGGGCAGCGAGTACAGCATGCCGTCGTGGCCCATGGCGATGCCGTCGTCGACCGCGATGGTGTTGAATTCCTTGGCCACGCCACCGGCGCGTTCGATTTCGCGGGCGACCAGCTGGCCCAAGTCCTTCAGGTGCACGTGCCCCGGGACGAACTGGGTGAACGAGTTGGCGATGGCGATGATCGGTTTCTTGAAGTCTTCGTCCTTCATGCCGGTGGCGCGCCACAGGGCACGGGCGCCGGCCATGTTGCGGCCCTGGGTGGAAGTCTTGGAACGATAATCAGGCATGAAACACTCCTGGCGGCTTAATCAGGTCACAAAAAGGGGAGTGAGCTTCTCTTGTCCTTTGTACCGCAGGCCGGTTGCCACTGGCACGGATGAGGCCGAAGACTGCGCGGGATCGCCGCGGGCTTGACCAGAGCTCATAAACCCGCCGGGGATGACTGGCGATGAATAGGCCGATTCTACACCCCTGGCGCGGCGAAGGAATGCTTCAGATACAAGTGGCTAGCTACAAGCTACAAGCTACAAGCTACAAGCTACAAGACAGAGCCGACTTGGCGCGCTTGCCGCTTGCAGCTAGCAGCTTGCCGCTAGCTGTTGGGCAGCAACCGGCAGGTGATGCTCTTGATGTAGCGGGTTTCGGCAATGGCCGGGTGCACCGGGTGGTCGGGGCCCTGGCCGCCGCGCTCGAGCAGCTGCAGGTTGCGGTCCAGGTGGCGGGCGCTGGTCAGCAGAATGTTGTGCAGGTCGTCCTCGGGCAGGTGCATGGAGCACGAGGCGCTGACCAGGATGCCGTCCTTGCTCAGCATGCGCATGGCCTGTTCGTTCAGCCGGCGGTAGGCCGCCTCGCCGTTCTTCAGGTCTTTCTTGCGCTTGATGAACGCGGGTGGGTCGGCAATGATCACGTCGAAGCGTTCTTCGGCAGCCTTCAGTTCGCGCAGGGCTTCGAACACATCGCCTTCGATGCAGGTCAGCTTTTCGCCGATGCCGTTCAGCGCCGCGTTACGTTCCACGCCATCCAGGGCAAAGCCCGAGGCATCGACGCAGAACACTTCGCTGGCGCCGAAAGCACCTGCCTGCACGCCCCAGCCACCGATGTAGCTGAACAGGTCGAGCACACGCTTGCCCTTGACGTACGGCGCCAGGCGCGCACGGTTCATGCGGTGGTCGTAGAACCAGCCGGTCTTCTGGCCTTCACGCACCGGGGCTTCGAACTTGACGCCGTTCTCTTCCAGCGGCACCCAGTCCGGCACCTCGCCGTAGACGGTCTCCACATAGCGCTGCAAGCCTTCGGCGTCACGGGCGGCGGAATCGTTCTTGAACAGGATGCCGCTTGGTTTGAGCACTTGCACCAGGGCAGCGATCACGTCGTCCTTGTGCGCTTCCATGGTGGCCGAGGCCAGCTGAACCACGAGGATGTCGAAGAAGCGGTCGACCACCAGCCCTGGCAGCAGGTCGGAATCGCCATAGACCAGGCGGTAGCACGGCTGGTCGAACAGGCGCTCGCGCAGCGACAGGGCGACATTGAGGCGGTGCACCAGCAGCGACTTGTCCAGCGGCAGCTTGATGTCGCGCGACAGCAGGCGTGCGCAGATCAGGTTGTTCGGGCTAAGTGCGACGATGCCCAACGGTTTGCCGTTGGCCGCCTCGAGAATGGCCTGCTGGCCGGCCTGGAAGCCTTGCAGTGGGGTCGCGCTGACATCGACTTCGTTGCTGTAGACCCACAGGTGGCCGGCGCGCAGGCGGCGGTCGGCATTGGCTTTGAGGCGAAGGCTGGGCAGGGACATGACGTCGCTCCGGGAAAAAAGAGCGGGATTATACCTTGTTGGCCGGCACTTCGGTTCGAGGTACGACAAAGCGCCGGCACGGCCAACTGGGTTAGAATCCACCGTCCTAAACGAGTGTGCACGTATGTCCCAAGAACTCAGCGCCGAACAGATCCAGCAAGCCTTGCAAGGCATCACCATCCCGCCGCAACCGCAGATCATGGTTGACCTGCAGTTCGAGCAGTACATGCCTGACCCGGACCTGGAAACCATCGCCAAGTTGATTTCCCAGGACCCAGGCCTGTCCGGCGCCTTGCTCAAGCTGGTCAATTCGCCGCATTTTGGCCTGTCCAACAAGATCGGTTCGATCCAGCGTGCGGTGAACCTGCTGGGCAGCCGTTCGATCATCAACCTGATCAACGCCCAGTCGATCAAAGGCGAGATGAGCGACGAGACCATCGTTACCCTCAACCGCTTCTGGGATACCGCCCAGGACGTGGCGATGACCTGCCTGACCCTGGCCAAGCGCACCGGTATCCAGCCCGCGGACGAGGCCTACACCCTGGGCCTGTTCCACGACTGTGGCGTGCCGTTGATGCTCAAGCGCTTCCCCAACTACATGGAGGTGCTGGAAGAAGCCTATGCCAAGGCCGGCGGCGAAACGCGGGTGGTGGATACCGAAAACCGCGCCTTCAATACCAACCATTCGGTGGTCGGCTACTTCACCGCCAAGTCCTGGCGCCTGCCGGAGCACCTCACTGCCGCCATCGCCAACCACCACAATGCCCTGGCAGTGTTCCGCGACGACACTGCGCGCAACACCCAGAGCCAGCTCAAAAACCTGCTGGCGGTGCTGAAGATGGCCGAGCATATCTGTGCCTCCTACCGGGTGCTGGGCAACCAGGCAGTCGACCACGAATGGCGTGTGGTCGGCCCGCTGGTGCTCGATTACATTGGCCTGTCGGATTACGATTTCGAAAACCTCAAGCAGAACATTCGTGAGTTGGGCGGGCACTGACACATGCCGGAATTACCCGAAGTAGAAACCACCCGGCGCGGTATTGCGCCGCACCTGGAAGGCCAGCGCGTCAGCCGCGTAGTGGTGCGTGACCGGCGCTTGCGCTGGCCCATTCCCGAAGACCTCGATGTGCGCCTGTCGGGGCAGCGCATCGTCACTGTCGAACGGCGCGCCAAGTACCTGCTGATCAATGCCGAAGTCGGCACCCTGATCAGCCATCTGGGCATGTCGGGCAACTTGCGCCTGGTCGAGCAGGGCTTGCCGGCGGCCAAGCATGAGCATGTCGATATCGAGCTGGAGTCGGGGCTGATGCTGCGCTACACCGACCCTCGCCGTTTTGGTGCCATGCTCTGGAGCCAGGACCCGTTGCGCCACGAGCTGCTATTGCGCCTGGGGCCGGAGCCGCTGACCGACCTGTTCGACGGCGAGCGGCTGTTCCAGCTGTCCCGTGGGCGCTCGATGGCGGTCAAGCCGTTCATCATGGATAACGCAGTGGTGGTGGGGGTGGGCAACATCTACGCCAGCGAGGCGCTATTCGCTGCCGGCATCGATCCACGCCGTGCGGCCGGGGGTATTTCCCGGGCGCGTTACCTGAAGCTGGCGATCGAGATCAAGCGGGTACTGGCGGCGGCGATCGAGCAGGGCGGTACCACCTTGCGCGATTTCATCGGCGGTGACGGGCAGCCGGGGTACTTCCAGCAGACCCTGTTCGTGTACGGGCGGGCTGGGCAGCCGTGCAAGGTATGCGGTACGGAGCTGCGCGAAGTGAAGCTGGGGCAGCGGGCGAGCGTGTTCTGCCCACGCTGCCAGCGCTGAGGCTACAGGTGATTGCCGTCCTGTAGGAGCGGCCTTGTGTCGCGATGGGGTGCGAAGCGCCCCCAAAATTTCAGCGTCTGCGCAGAAACTTCGGCTTTAGCGCGGAAACCGCCGGGGCCGCTGTGCGGCCCATCGCGACGCAAGGCCGCTCCTACAGAAACCGCGCAGGGCTGAGGGTTCAGGCCTTGCCGGTAATACGCCGGTACTTGGCCATCAATTGCTCTTCGGTTTCCGGGTGCGCCTCATCCAGCGGGATGCAATCGACCGGGCAGACCTGCTGGCACTGCGGCTCGTCGTAATGACCCACGCACTGGGTGCACAGGTTGGGGTCGATCACGTAGATCTCTTCGCCTTGGGAGATGGCCTCGTTCGGGCACTCGGGTTCGCAGACGTCGCAATTGATGCAATCGTCGGTAATGATCAGGGACATGGGGACTCCGGCCGGGGCTCAGCGCCCGGGCATGTTCAACGCAATGGGCACAATTGTGCCGCATTCGCGCCCGCAGTGCACGCGGGCGCGACAATCAGGCGGTCAGGCTTGCTTCTTGAAACGCTCGGTCAGTGCCTCGGCCACCGCAGGGTGGACGAATTTGCTGATATCACCGCCCAATGCGGCGATTTCCCGGACCAGGGTCGAGGAAATGAACGAATAGCGCTCTGACGGCGTCAGGAACAGGCTCTCGACATCGGGTGCCAGTTGCCGGTTCATGTTCGCCAACTGGAACTCGTATTCGAAGTCGGAAACCGCACGCAGGCCGCGCAGCAACACATTGGCGCCCTGTTCCTTGGCGAAATGCGCCAGCAGCGAAGAGAAGCCGATGACTTCGACATTGGGCAGGTGCTTGGTGACCTCACGGGCGAGCGCGACACGTTGCTCCAGCGGGAACAGCGGGTTTTTCTTCGGGCTGGCCGCCACTGCGATGATCACGTGGTCGAACAGGCGCGAAGCGCGCTCGACCAGGTCGCCGTGGCCTTTGGTAATGGGGTCGAAAGTACCCGGGTACAACACTCGGTTCATCGCGTCATCCTGGCTGGAGTGCGTTGGGGAGTCGGATGGTAGCGCAGCGACGGCGCCCCGGCCAAGTCATGCGGCCGGCTGATGGCACTATAGACAGGGCGTGTATTCGTTGTCATGCGTTGTGTGCCAGGCGGGTAGCCAACGCTTCGCTGAGCCTGGCGCTGATGGCATACACCGACAGCTGCGGGTTGGCGCCGATGCTGGTGGGGAACAGCGAGCCGTCGTGAACCGACAGGTTTTCCAGCTGGTGATGGCGGCCCAGGCTGTCGCACACCGCCTGGCGCGGGTCTTCGCCCATGGCGCAACCACCCATCACATGGGCGCTGCCCAGGCGCGTACGGAAAGGCTCCAACGGTAGGCGGTCGATCATGGCCAAGGCCTGTTCCAGGCTGGCAGCGGCGCTGGCATCGCTGTGCACTGGGGTTACCTCGGCCGCGCCGGCGGCGAACTGGACCTGCGCCATGCTGCGGTAGGCGCGCCGCAAGCCGTCACGCAGGTAGTCGGTGACCGGGTAATCGAGCACGGGGGAGCCGTCGCCGCGCAGTTCAACGCTGCCGCCCTGGCTTTGCGGGTGAAACCCGTCGCGCAGCAAGGCCAGCATGACATGGGTATTGGGCAGTTCGGCCATGCGCCGGGCATTGTCCTGGCCATGGCCACCCAGCAGGGTGCTGGCCAGGGCCGGGTGCAGCGGCGGTACTTCGAGCTTGTAGCCCACCGGCCCCTCCGTGCCGTGCTGCCACTGGAAATGGTCGCTGTAGATCGACTGCGGCGCGCCGTAGTAGAGGTCGATGCGTTCGTTGAAGCGTGCGGCGCTGAAGTTGACCAGGTGCAGGAAGGTGCGTTTGCCCAGGCGGGCATGAGGGTCGGGGGCATTGGAGCGCAGCAGCAGGGCCGGGCTGTTGATGCCGCCGCCTGCCAGGATGTAATGGCGGGCGTGTACCGTCACTTGCCGACCTGTCGGGTGGATGCCTTGCGTATCCAGGGCCTGGCAGGTCAGGTGTTGGATGCGCTCGCCGTTGTGGCTGAAGCGCTCGGCCCGGGCCAGGTAAAGCAACTCGCCGCCCTGTTCGAGGGTGGCGGGAATGCGCGTCACCAGCATCGATTGCTTGGCATTCACCGGGCAACCCATGCCGCAGTAACCCAGGTTCCAGCAGCCGCGCACGTTGCGCGGGATGACTGCCCAGCGATAACCCAGTTGTTCGCAGCCACGGCGCAGCACGTCGTTGTTGGCATTCGGTGGCATGGCCCAGGGTGTGATACCCAGCTCCAGTTCCATGCGCTCGAACCAAGGGCGCAGCTCATCTTCGCCGAGCCCTTGTACGCCATGGGCCGAGGCCCAGTGCGCCAGGGTCTGCGGCGGGGTGCGAAAACTCGACGTCCAGTTCACCAGCGTGGTGCCGCCTACGGCGCGGCCTTGCAGGATGGTAATGGCGCCATCCTTGCTCATGCGCCCCAGGCCCTCCTGATTGAGGCTGGCATAGGCTTCGTGCTCCAGCAGCTTGAAGTCGCTGCTGGTCTTCAGCGGGCCTTCTTCGATCAGCAAGACCTTGAAGCCCGCGGCGCTGAGCCGCTGTGCGCTGGTGGCGCCGCCGGCACCGCTGCCGATCACGGCGATATCGGCGTGCAGTTGCAGGTCATGTTCCAGGCGTGAGGCGTCGTGGGTGATCCAGCCGCGGTCGAGGCCTTGGCGAAACGGGTCAGGCACAGGCATTGGCGATGCTCTTGTCGTGTTCAGATTTTCGGTGGGCCGGGGTAGCCGCAGGCGGCCCAGGACTCGGGGCGCTCGTAACAGGCCATTTGCAGCAGTTGCAGCAGCGAGGCATGGCCCATGCGCAGCAGGTTCAGCGAGCTGCCCTGCCAGCGCAGCAGGAAAGCCTCGACCTGGGCGGGCGCGGCCTGGGCCCAGGCCACCCAGATGCCGGTCAGTGGGCCGCGGGTCAGCGGCAGGCTGAGCACGTCGAACAATTGCCGGGTAAGTTTGAGCATCTCCGGCGACAGCGCTGCCAGCTTGTAATCGAGGCTGCGCAGTACCAGCGTATCGGTGGCCAGCGTGCCGCTGAGCACCACCGGTATCAGCGCGCGCAGCAGTGGCAGGTCATCGTGGCGCAGCGCCTGAAACCCCGGCGCGGCCGTTTGTGCGCTGCAGCCCACCAGGCTGGCACCGGCCAGGAAGGTGCTCGCGGCAACGCTGAAACGCAGCAGGTCACGACGGTGCATGGCCCGGGCCTCAGCGGATGAACAACTTGTAGACCAGGCGCTGCAGGGCTTTGCCGTAAGGCGGGTAAATCAGCCGTGCGGCGTTGAAGCGTTGCTTGGCCAGTACCGCCTTGGCCTTGCTGAAGGTCAGGAAGCCTTCGTGGCCGTGGTAGTGCCCCATGCCCGAGGGGCCTATGCCACCGAACGGCAGGTCGTCCTGAGCCACATGCAGCAAGGTGTCGTTCAGGCATACCCCGCCGGAATGGCTGTGCTGCAACACCTGTTGCTGTTCGCCGCGGTCGTAGCCGAAGTAGTACAGCGCCAAGGGCCGCGGGCGCTGGTTGATGTAGGCCAGCGCGTCATCGAGCGTGTCGTAGGGCACCAGCGGCAGCAGCGGGCCGAATATTTCGTCCTGCATGACCTGCATGGTGTCGTTCACCTTGGTCAGCACGTGTGGCGGCAGGCGCCGCCCCTGGCGTGTCTCGTGGGCGTACAGGTCGGTCACCTGCGCACCTTTGCCGCGCGCGTCCTGCAGCAGGTGCTCAAGGCGTGCCAGTTGCCGGGGGTTGATGATGGCGCTGTAGTCAGGGTTGTCGGCAATGCGAGGGTACATGCGCCGTACGGCGGTGCCGTAGGCATCGGCGAAAGCATTCAGGCGCTCGCGCGGCACCAGCACGTAGTCGGGGGCGACGCAGGTCTGGCCGGCGTTGAGCGTCTTGCCGAAGGCGATGCGCTCGGCGGCTGTTTCCAGCGGTACGGTGGCCGACACGATGGCCGGGGATTTGCCGCCCAACTCCAGGGTCACCGGCGTCAGGTTTTGCGCGGCCGCCAGCATGACCTGGCGGCCTATGCTGGTGGCCCCGGTGAACAGCAGGTGATCGAAAGGCAGGCGAGCGAACGCCTGGCCGACCTCGACCTCGCCAAGCACCACACTGACCAGGTCCTCGGGAAACACCCGTTGCAGCAGGGCCTGCAAGGCTTGGCCAGTAGCCGGGGTGGCCTCGCTGAGCTTGAGCATGACCCGGTTGCCAGCGGCCAGGGCACAGGTGAGTGGGCCGATGGCGAGAAACAGCGGGTAATTCCACGGCACGATGATGCCGACAACGCCTAGCGGCTGGTAAAGCACCCGCGCGCTGGCCGGCTGGAATGCCAGCCCCACGGCCCGCCTGGAAGGGCGCATCCAGCGTTGCAGGTGGCGTTCGGCATGGCGTATGCCCTGCACCGAGGGCAGAAGCTCGGCCAGCAACGTTTCATCGGCGCTGCGCCCGCCGAAGTCGGCATCGATTGCTGCGATCAGCTGCTGCTGGTTGGCCAGCAGGGCCTCGCGCAAGCTTTTCAGCCACTGCCGCCGTTGTGTTGCCGGCGGCAGAGGGTTGCCGGCGAACGCCTGGCGCTGGGCGCTGAATGTCGCCTCCAGGGCGTGGTCGGCATGCACGGCAGGCAAGGCGATGGGCGAGGTCACGGCGGTCTCCTGGCTGAGCTTGAAGTTTCTAGAGTCTATACTCTAATTTCTGCGTTGGCGCGAGTATTACCCTTGCAGAGACCGGTGTATCAGCCGGGTGAATCGCCGTAAGATGAACCTTTATCAACGCCTGCAGACTGGGAGCTTGAGCATGGCCCCGCGCATGAAGACCCGAGAGCGCATCGTGCAGAACAGCCTGGAGCTGTTCAACCAGCAGGGCGAGAGATGCGTCAGTACCAACCACATTGCCGCACACATGGAAATTTCGCCCGGCAACCTGTATTACCACTTCCCTAACAAGCAGGCGATCATCGCGGTGTTGTTCAGCCAGTACGAAGAACTGGTGGACAGTTTCCTGCGCCCGCCGCAGGGGCGTGCGGCGACCGTGGAAGACAAGCGGTTCTACCTCAAGGCGCTACTGGCGGCGATGTGGAACTACCGCTTCCTGCACCGCGACCTGGAGCATCTGCTGGACAGCGATGCCGAACTGGCCGCCCGCTACCGGCGCTTCTCCGAGCGCTGCCTGCGCCAGGGCCAGGCGATCTATCGCGGCTTCGTCGAGGCAGGCATCCTGGCCATGGCGCCGGCGCAGATCGAATCGCTGACCATCAACGCCTGGATCGTGCTGACCTCGTGGGTACGTTTTCTCAGCACCACCCGCGAGCACTCCGCGCACCTGGGTGAAGAAGCCTTCATGCGCGGCGTCTACCAGGTACTGGTGCTGGAGCTGGGTTTCGTCACCGACAGTGCCCGCCACGCGGTGGACACGCTGTGCCAGGAATTTCAGGTACCGTTCAACCAGGCCCTGGAGCTGTAACCCGGGGCGCCAGTGTCATTGCTTTGTGCCATTGATCAGGAGATTGTCATGCCCCTTGCGCAATTGATCACCCCGCAACAATTGGCCGAGCGTCTGGGCTCGCCCAAATCGGTGATCCTCGACTGCCGCTTTGCCCTTGAAGATGTCGACTATGGCCAACGCAGCTATGCGCAAGGGCACATAGCCGGTGCGCATTTTGCCGACCTCGACCGCGATCTCAGCGGGCCGGTGAGCAAGGGGCGTACCGGGCGCCACCCGTTGCCCGATGCGCAGCGGCTGGTCGAGCGCTTGCGTGAGTGGGGTGTGGACAACGACAGCGAAGTGGTGCTGTACGACGACGGCCCCGGCGCCTTTGCTGCCCGTGCCTGGTGGCTGCTGGTCTGGTTGGGCAAGCGCAGCGGCGTGGCGATCCTCGACGGTGGCCTGAAGGCCTGGCATGCAGCGCACCTGCCCCTGAGCCTGGACCCTGCACCCAAGCGCCAAGGCACGTTCAGCGGCGAGCCAGACCCCGCGCTGCTGATCGATGCCGACCACCTGGCCAAGCGCCTGGGCAATGCAGACCTGACCCTGATCGATGCGCGGGCATTGCCGCGTTTTCGCGGCGAGGTGGAGCCCATCGACCCGGTGGCAGGGCATATCCCCGGTGCGCAGTGCGCGGCGTTTACTGACAACCTGGGGCCTGACGGGCGCTTTTTGCCGGCCGATCAGCTCAGGCAGCGCTTTGCCGAAAAGCTGGCCGGGCGGGCACCGGAGCACGTGGTGTCTTACTGCGGGTCGGGGGTGACGGCATGCCACAACCTGTTTGCACTGGCGCTGGCAGGTTACCCGCTGGGCAAGCTGTATGCCGGGTCGTGGAGTGAGTGGATCACTGATCCGAAGCATGGGGTGGCCACCGGCGAATAGGTACCTCAGCCGCGAGCAGGGCATGGAGGGACGTTACTGGCCCTCCACCAGCCACTGCGGAATCCGCCGTTCCAGGTAGTACCCGGGCCTGCGCAGGCTGCCATCGACAAAGCCCACATGGCCGCCGCGGCGGTGCAGCTCGAAACGGGTCTGGGGGGCCAGTTCCCGCGCGGTCGGCAAGCTGTGGCTGGACACGAACGGGTCGTCACTGGACTGAATGATCAGCGTTGGCGTGCGGTTCTGGCCAAGAAAGAAGTGGCTCGACGAGCGGCGATAGTAGTCGTGCACATCGCGAAAACCGTTCAAGGGTGCCGTGACCTTGCCGTCGAACTCCCAGAACGTGCGCAGGTTGCTCAGCTGGCCCAGGCGTTCGAGTTCGGCCAACCGGTCATGCTGGCCCTGGGCATGGAAGTGCCGCTGCTTGAGTTGTACATACGCCAGCATTTCGCGCATGAAGTGCGCCTGGTACACCTTGGAAAATCCCTGGCCGATGCGGTCTGCGCAGTGGTCCAGACGAAACGGTACCGAGACCGCTACCGCAGCCTCCAGCTGGCTGGCGACGCCGCTTTCACCCAGGTATTTCAACAACACATTGCCGCCCAGCGAATAACCCACCGCATACAGCGGTGCCAGTGGGCGCTGGGCGCGCAGGTGGCCGATGATCTCCGCCAGGTCTTCGCTGGCGCCGGAGTGATAGCTTCGGGGCAACAGGTTGGGTTCGCCCGAGCAGCCGCGCCAGTTCACCGCCACGCTGGCCCAGCCCCGCGCTTGCAGGGTTTGCTGCAAGCCCTTCACATAGGGTGAGTGAGAGGAACCGGTGAGCCCGTGCAACACCAGTACCAGCGGCGCCTGCGGCTGGTGCGGGCCATGCCAGTCCAGGTCGATGAAGTCGCCATCAGCCAGCCACAGGCGCTCCCGGTTGCGCGCAAGCGCTGGCAGCTTGCGCCACAGGGGGCCCCACAATGTTTGCAGATGCGGGTTGGACAGGCCGATGGCCGGACGGAAAGGGGCGCTGAAGCTAGGCATGCTGGGCGACTCGTGATGTGCCGGCCTAGAGTGCCACGAAACAGCGCCTTTGTACCTGCGCTATTGGTCGAGCGCGGTCGGTTTGGGTAATGGCAATTGCTCGGTAACCGGGCCGCTGGTGACGAATACCTGTGGGGCCTGCAACCAGACTTGCGCCGCTTCACGCAGATTGGCAGGCGTAAGCGCCGACAGTTTACCGAGGAAGGTGCCCAGGTGGTCTGGCGCCAAGCCTTGGTGGCTGTAGGTGGCCAAGGCCTGGGCCATTCTCGCGCGGTCTGCCAGGCTGTCGTGCAGTTTACCGGCGATCTGGTTCACCGCCATGTCGCATTCGGCCTGGCTGGGGCCGTGTTCACGCAGGCATGCCAGAATCGCCGACACCAGCGCGCCAGAGGCATCCCGGTACTGGGGGGCGATGTCCCAGTGGATCTGCAACTGGCTGGCGGCATCCAGCGGCCTCAGGTCGCAGGAGACGGCGTAGGTGAGGTTGCGCAGGGTGCGCAATTCCTGGGTAAGGCGCGACTCGTAGCTACTGCCCAGGATTGCGTTGAGCAGATACAGGGCCGGGAACACCGGATCTTGGGCCGATACGTTCGTTGCAAGGGTGAGCGTTGCCTGGGTGGTACTGCTGGCCGCAGCGAGATTCAGGTCCAATGCCTGGTAGTGGGGAACCGATGGCGTGCGTTGCGCCGCCCAGCCTTGCGGCAGGGCCCGGACCAGGTCGTCGACAAGCTGCCGTGCTTCCTCGCGGGTCAGGTTGCCCACCAGGCCGATGTCGAGGTTGTTGGCCGAATACGCCTGTTGGTGGAACGCCCGGATCTGGTCATCGCCAATGCTGGCGATAGTCTGCGCCGTCAGGGTGGCCGCGTAGGGGTGGCCGCTGAAGATATGCGCGGTGGCCGCCTTGGTAATCCGCAGCAGCGGATGGTTGCCATACCTGGCCTGGCTGAATACGAGCCGTTCGCCGATTTTGGCCACATCGCCCGCGCGCAATGCCGGGCGGGCCAGCATCTCGGTCAGCAGTTGCATCGCGCTGTCGCGCAGTGCCGGCAGGCTCAGGGCGCGCAGGGTGACAAGGGCGCTGTCGTCGCTGATCCTCCTGCCCAGGATGGCGCCGAAACCGGCCATATCCTCGGCGAACCGCGTGGCGTCGAGTTGCCCGGTGCCTTGGTCGAGGCTGTACAGCACAAGTGCCGCAAGCCCAGGGTGGGCGCCGTCGAGTACGCTGCCTGCGCGAAAGCGTAATGCCAGGTCGAACATGGGCCGGTCATGGCGTGCGAGGAAGCTGACGCGGGTGCCTTCTGCCGTTCGCCAGTGCTCAGGGTGGGCCTGCAGGTCTGGAATGTGGCCAAGGTCGATACCCTGTGCCGAGTGCAGGTTGGCCATGGCCGCCAAGGCGGTGTCGTCAGCCGGGCCGTTGCACGTCAGCGGCAAGGGGGCCGGGGAGGGTACCTGGATCATGCTGTTGCTCCTGGCTGAAGGTAGCTGGTGGTCAACCGTTCGCGCCCCAGGTAGGCAAGTGCCACTTGCTGCACCTGTTGGCTGTCGAGGTCGCGGATGATCTGGATGTCTTGGTCCACGGCCGCGACGGCGATGCCGGCAGCGGCGGCCTCGCCGATTCGCTCGGCTTGGGCCACCTGGCTGTCAGTGAACAGGCGGCGGGCAAGCATGCGCAATTTCGCGCGTTCAAGCTCAGCAGTGGGCACCGCAGTGTTGCGCAGTGCTTCCAGGTGCTGGCAAACAGCGTGTGCAGCCTGTTCTGGCGTGCTGTTCATGCTGTTCACGTACGCTGACAGGGTCAGCAGCGTGTCACCCTGCAACCAGGGCTGATAGGTGATGCTGATGCCGGTGAGCAGGCGTTTGTCGCGCACCAGGTCACTGTAGAGCCTGGCGCTGAACCCCTCGGCCAGCACCTCGCGGATCAACTCGAGGGCAGGGGCGGTGGCTGCATCCGCTGCGGTGGCCCTGCTCGGAACGTTGAACGACATGAACAGCCCTTCGCGTAACCCGGGCAGGCTCACGGTTTGCGTGCGCGCCTGCAACGGCTGGGCTTGCCGTGGTGCGGGGCGCTTCGGCACTGGCGCGCTCGGCAGGCTGGCGAAGTACTGCTCTACCTGGGTGCGCAGGGTTGCCAGGTCGATGCCGCCAACCACCACCAGCGTGGCGTTGTTGGGCCGGTACCAGGTTGCATACCAGGTTCGCAGCGTTTCCAGTCCTATATCGGCAAGGTCGGCCAGGGAACCGAAGCTCGGTTGCCCATAGGCATTGCCGCCATGGGCCAGCGCCAGGTGAAGGTCGTACGCCTGTTGGTCTGGGTGGTTGTCCAACTTGAGGCGCCTTTCGTCCTCGACGGCTTTCTTTTCCCGGTCCAGTTCTGCCTGGCCGAAGGTCGCGCTGTTCATGGCATCGGCCATGATCTCCAATGCGATTGGCAGGCGAGCGACCGGCAGCGTTATCTCGTACGCCGTCGCCTCTTCGTGGGTGCTGGCATTGGCGTTGCCGCCCAGGCGGGCGATCACTCGCGAGTATTGGCCGGCGGCAAGTTTGCTGCTGCCTTCGAAAATCAGGTGTTCCAGGAGGTGGGACAGGTTGCTGTGGCCCGCGGGCTCATCGCTGGAACCCACGTGATACCAGAGTTGCACGGCGGCCAGCTGGCTGGTGTGGTCTGGCCGCAGGTAGACGGACAAACCGTTGCTCAGGGTGAAGTGCTGCAGTGGCAAGGGGGCGGCTGAAGCCACAGATGCCAGTCCTGCTGAGACCTGGTCGAGGGTGACGGGCGCAGGTGAAGTCATCGCTGAAGTGCTCCGGTTGGGTGAACCGCAACAGCTTCAGCGAAATGGCGCCGCGGGCAGCGCTACATAGTTAGCCCCGCTGCCACAGCGCGTAATACACCTGGCCGGTTTTTTTCTCGCGATGCAAACGCCAGTTGCCGGGCAGTTGCAGGGCCGACGGCGCGGCTTCGCTCTCGGTGTAGACCCAGGCTTGCTCGCTGAGCCATTGATGCTGCTCCAGCAGGTTGCAGGTGTTGGCCAGCAGGTCCTGGTGGAATGGCGGGTCGAGGAACACCACGTCGAACTGCTGCTTGGCCGGGTTCTGCAAGTAGCGCAGGGCATCGGTTTGCAGGATTTGCCCGCGCGGGCAGCGGAGGATTTCCAGGTTGTTTTTCAGGTTGGCGATGGCCGCCGGGTTGCTGTCCAGTGCCACGGCGTCTTCGGCGCCGCGGGACAGGGCTTCGAGCACGAGGGCGCCACTGCCGGTGAAGGCGTCCAGTACCCGAGCGCCCTCGATGTAGGGCGCCAGCCAGTTGAAGACGGTTTCGCGCACACGGTCGGGCGTTGGCCGCAGGCCTTCACCTTCCGGCACCGCCAGGCGACGGCTGCGCCACTCGCCGGCGATGATGCGCAGGTGGCCCTGGCCCTTGC